>NZ_NWQG01000282.1:0-7542 GCF_002529485.1 Mesorhizobium sanjuanii | reverse complement strand
TTGCTTCAGGATTTGGTGTTATTCCTCGCGTCCGCCGTCGAACACGACGAGATGACGGATGCGGCGCGCCTGGCCGAGCGCCGAAATCGTTTCTGGCGGATCGAACTCCAGGGGAACGAGCGAGGGGACGTCGATAGCCGGCCTGTTGTTCAGGAACACCGGTTCCTTCTCCGGATCGACGACGCGGATCGAATCGATCAAGGCGTCGGCGATCGGATCGGCGCCCAGCCAGAACGGTTTTTCCGCGGCACTTATCACGCCGAGGCAGCGCGGATTTTCGATGCCGCCGTCGAGCGGCAGGGCGAGCAGCTCGAATTTGTTGGAGCGGCCGTTGCGGCTGAAGCCCTCATAGGTGACGAGCGCCACGGATTTCTGATCGAAGACGCCATCGACCAGCCTTGCGACCAGCCGCTGGTCCTTCTCGCGCCACAGCGAGGGAAAGGAAAACCCTTTCAATTCACGGCCATAGACCGCGCAAAGCCTGGTGCCGGCCAGCCGGAATACCGCTTCGCCGCGTGTATCCTTTTCCAGGATGAACGTGTCGGCCAGCAGCGACTTGATATCGGCGGGCTCGACTTCCGAGCGCTTCGGGGCAGGGCGTCCGTCACGCAGCCGGTTCCAATAATGGAACAGCGTGATCGATCCGTTCTGGTTCATGCTATGCAGCTCCGCGCATTCTGTCGTCTGATGTCCCATCGGTGAACAGAAGGGGCGCCCTCCGATGACCTACATGCGTTGCGGAGCAGGATGCGTGCCAGCGTCGTTAGGACTTGTTCACGGGTCGGGGCCGTTAAGGTTAACAAGTGGTTTACGTTGCGTCCGACCGGGCCCTGTGGCACACCAAAACCACTCCAGAAGCGGTCGTTTTGCGACGATCGGCAGCAACTTCAGTCAAGAGTTTGGGGGTCGGGGGACTCGACCAGCCGTTCAAGGGAAACCTTGGACGGCTTCTTTTTGATTCGCGTCAGGTTTTGATTCGCGCCCGACTCGATTCGCATCCCCATTTGACTCACAGGGACGATTCGCCGTTTGTGATTTTGCCGGCCGTAGCCTAGATGCTCGGGATGTCGAATCCTGGGACTGCGTGCAAATGAGTGAACCATTAAGCCCGTCGGACATCGAACAGGGCGAACCGCGCGAGCCGGAGGAGCAGCGCCGCGAACCGGTGTTCAATCTGCCGCCTGTCGTGCTGGCGGTGATCGGCATTTGCGTCGCCGTTTACCTCGTCCAGGCCTATCTACTGACCGACGAGCAGGACCTGTCCCTGCTGATCCGGGCTGCCTTCATACCGATCCGCTATTCCGGTCGCTTCGACCTTGATTTCTATGCATTTTCAAGTCCGTTCACCTATGCCTTCCTGCATGGCGGCTTTGCCCATCTTGCCATCAACATGGTGTGGCTGGCCGCTTTCGGTTCGCCGTTGGCGAACCGTTTCGGCGCGTTTCGCTTCAGCCTGTTCTTCGCGGCGACGGGATTGGCGGCGGTGGTGCTGTTCTGGGCCGTGCATCCGCTCGGCCAGGCGCCGCTGGTCGGCGCGTCGGGCGCGATATCGGGCATGATGGGAGCCGCCGCACGCTTTGGCTTCCGCATCGACCGGTCGCACGGCAAGGCCGCCTTCGCCGGCGCGCCGTTGCCGATGGCCGAGGTGTTTCGCTCGCGGGGCGTTGTGACCTTCCTTGCGGTGTGGATGGTGATCAACCTCGTCACCGGCCTTATCGGCGCACCCGGCGTCGACGGGCAGATTGCCTGGGAGGCGCATATTGGCGGTTTTGTCGCCGGCTTCTTCGGGCTGCGGTTTTTTGATCGGCGCCAGCAGGCGGATGAGTTCATGGTCTGAGACCGCGCACTTGAAATGCAACCGATCGCGGCGCACCATGTTCACTCTTATGTGAAAGCCGGCCAGGGCAGGAGCCGGCAAGCTGAGGAGGACGCCATGACTGTTAAGGCAATTCTCGAGAAAAAAGGCCATGACGTGTTGACGTGCGGGCCGAACGACAAGCTGAGCGAGGCTATTCGCATCCTGACCGACCACAGGATCGGCGCGCTGGTCATCACCAATGGCGACCACAAGATCGTCGGCATTCTTTCCGAGCGGGACGTCGTGCGGGTGCTTGCCAAGGAAGGGGCGGCCGCACTCGATATCGCGGTGCGTTCGGCGATGACGCCCAAGGTGAAGATCTGTAATGAGAACCATACCGTCAACGAGGTCATGGAGATCATGACCAGGGGTCGTTTCCGCCATCTGCCCGTGGAAAAGGACGGTCTGCTCGACGGCATCGTCTCCATCGGCGACGTGGTGAAGCGGCGCATTGAAGATGTCGAGCGCGAGGCCGAAGAGATCAGAGCCTATATCGCCACGGCCTGAGCCCGGCGGAGAAAACCGCCGACCGGGGGCCGGCCGGCGGATTTGCCTTTACCTGTTGTCGAGTTCGGCGCGGACGAGTTCGAGCCCGCGCCGGGTGATGCGGTAAGGTCCGCCGCCCGCCGAGGAGACCGCTCTCTTCCGCTTGAGTTTGCGAAACAGATTGAGATCGACGCCAGGATAGTGCCAGCCATCGCGGGTCAGGCATTTGACGGAGGCGATCCGCTTCTTCTCGTTCTTTTCGATTTCGATGCGCCCGCCCTGCGCGAGCAGGTGCAGGATGCGCTGTTCAGTGCGCGAAATGTCCATGTGAAAGAATTCCCGGGAAAACGAAAAAAGCCGCCGCCGCGAGAGTTCGCGGCACGGGGTTTCAGGTTTTTTCTGCCCTGCCTCACTGGGAGGTCAGGGCCTTACCGGGACTGAGCGTAAGTGGACATCCACTCTCCATTGGGATGAGCGGCATATAGGCGAAAGCGGCGGAAAAGGCCAGCCTGCGGCTTTGCACTTGTCTCTTTTGGCGGTTTGCACTAGCGAGAACACACATCAAAATATGCGTTTGCGCATATTCCGCACTTCCAATTGCAGGCCCTCATGACCCTCATCGACACCCGCACGCCCGACGCCAAGCGCCTGATATCAGGCGCCACCGGCGACTGGGAAATCATCATCGGCCTCGAGGTGCACGCGCAGGTGACCTCGGAGGCAAAGCTGTTTTCCGGCGCCTCGACGATGTTTGGCGCGGCGCCCAACGCCAATGTCAGCCTGGTCGACGCGGCGATGCCGGGCATGCTTCCGGTGATCAACGAGGAGTGCGTCAAGCAGGCGATCCGCACCGGTCTGGGGCTAAGGGCGCAAATCAACCACAAGTCTGTCTTCGACCGGAAGAACTATTTCTATCCCGATCTGCCGCAGGGCTATCAGATCTCGCAGTTCAAGCAGCCGATCGTCGGCGAGGGCAAGGTGACCGTTTCGGTCGGCCCCGACCGGCAGGGCGAGTTCGAGGACATCGAGGTCGGCATCGAGCGGCTGCACCTGGAGCAGGATGCCGGCAAGTCGATGCACGACCAGCATCCGACCATGTCCTATGTCGACCTCAACCGCTCCGGCGTGGCGCTCATGGAGATCGTCTCCAAGCCCGACATGCGCTCCGCCGACGAGGCCAAGGCCTATGTTACCAAGCTGCGCACCATCGTGCGCTATCTCGGCACTTGCGACGGCAACATGGACGAAGGCTCGCTGCGCGCCGACGTCAACGTCTCGGTGCGCAGGCCCGGCGGCGAATTCGGCACGCGCTGCGAGATCAAGAACGTCAATTCGATCCGCTTCATCGGCCAGGCCATCGACTACGAGGCGCGCCGCCAGATCGCCATTCTCGAGGACGGCGGCAAGATCGACCAGGAAACGCGGCTGTTCGACCCCAACAAGGGCGAGACGCGCTCCATGCGCAGCAAGGAAGAGGCGCATGACTATCGCTATTTCCCCGATCCGGATCTTCTGCCGCTGGAGTTCGACCAGGCCTATGTCGACGCGCTGGCGAAGGACCTGCCGGAACTCCCGGACGACAAGAAGGCACGGCTGATCTCATCGCTGGGCCTTTCGACCTATGACGCCTCGATCCTGGTGTCGGAGAAGGCGATCGCCGACTATTTCGAGAAGGTGGCCGCCGGCCGCGATGGCAAGCTCGCCGCCAACTGGGTCATCAATGATTTTCTGGGTGCTCTGAACAAGGCCGGAAAAGACATTGAAAACGCACCGGTTTCACCCGATCAGCTCGGCGCCGTCATCGACCTGATCAAGGAAGGCACCATCTCCGGCAAGATCGCCAAGGATCTGTTCGAGATCGTCTGGAACGAGGGCGGCGACCCGCGCCAGCTCGTCGAGAGCCGCGGCATGAAGCAGGTCACCGACACCGGCGCCATCGAGAAGGCGGTGGACGAGGTGATATCAGCCAACCCCGACAAGGTCGAGCAGGCGCGCGCCAAGCCGACGATGGCCGGCTGGTTTGTTGGCCAGGTGATGAAGGCGACGGGCGGCAAGGCCAATCCCCAGGCGGTCAACGACCTGGTCAAGGCCAGGCTCGGCATCGAATAGGAAGATGTTCGTCCGCACTGCCAGCGAACGCGATCTGGTTGCCATCCGGGTACTGCTGGTCGAGACATGGCACGCCACCTATGACGCCATCTACGGTGCCGCCAAGGTCACCGAGATATCAGACGAATGGCATTCGATCGCCTCGCTCAAGGCGCGGTTGACGCGGCCGAACTCCGAATTCCTGGTGGCTGACGATGGCAATCGCGTCGGCGGCATGGCCTTCGCGGCAGCCACCACCACGGATGCGAAGATCATCCTGTTGAACCAGCTCTACGTGCATCCGGATTGCCAGAGGCGGGGGATCGGCCAGGCGCTGCTGGAAGAGGTCGAGGCCAGCTTTCCGGAGGCGCGCACGCTGCGTGTCGAGGTGGAGGAGGCAAACGCTCCTGCCGTCGCCTTCTACCGCGCGCAAGGGTTTCTGCCCGCCGGCAATACCGCCGACTGTGGCGGTGGCTCCGGGCTGCCAGCGCTGATTTTCGAGAAGGTGATCGGGTAAGCAGCCGGCGGCAACCGTGCCTGCCACGCCGTCAATGTTGCCCCTTGAGGACGACAAGGTAGTCGCGGTCGACGTGAAGGCGGAATGCGATCTGCTCCGATGTGCCGGGATCCTTGCGGGATTTCTCGATGACATAACCGCCCGGATGGGAGCGAAGCCATTCCTGGGGATTGTCGATCCGTTCTAGCGGCTTCTCGAGCCGGGCGAGGAAGCCGACTTCTGCCTGGTAGTCGAAGTCGACGGCCCAGTCCGCCTCCTTCCTTTGGCTGATGAAATTCGCCAGCGGCATGAGATCGTAGCGTTTGAAGGCGGTGACGGAGGCGATTGCATGCCCGACGCCGAATATCGCGAGCATGCAAAGGGCCGCCCCCTTGATCCTGGCGAGCGGCACCTCAGCCATGAAATATCCGAACATGATCGTTGCCAGAGGCAGGACCGGAACGAGGTAGTGCGGCTGCTTGCCGGATATCGCACTAAAGATCAGCACGACGACGATGAACGACATCGACAACAGCCGCAGCGCCGGCAAGTCCCTTGACCGGGTTTCTAGCAGGCCACGTATTCGGGCCGGCAGTCGCAAGCGCCAGACATGCGGCATGAAGATCCAAGGGATGAACAGCAGCGGCATCAGCAGGATGTAGAAATAGAACGGCCGGTTATGGGAATTGTGCAGCTTGCCGGTGACACGCCCGGCCGACTGGTTCCAGACGAGGTCGTAGACGAAGTTGCCTTTCGTCAGGATGGTCGCCGGCACCAGCCAGACCGCTACTGGTATCAATGCGACGAGAATGGCCAGACCTGCCCCCGCCAGGAATCTCGGGATCGTTAGCCCTGCCTGGCGATCGCGCCAGAATGGATAGAAGAGAACGGGCACGCCAACATGGATGAGCACGACAGGGCCTTTCGCCAAGACACCCAGTCCAATGAACAGTCCCGCCAAAACCGCCTGCCAATGGTTGCCGCTCCTGGCAAACGCCAGCAGCGACAACAGTGCTGCGACCACGCAGGCCGTCAGCAGCATGTCGAACAGGATCAGCGTCGAATAAATGACGAAAACCGTGCTTCCGGCGACCAGCCACGGGATGCGGCTTGCGATGTCGTCGCGACCGGGAAACAGCGCCCTTGCCAGCAAGGTCGTCAGCCAGATGACGAGCGACGATGCGGCGAAGATGACGAGCATCGCAGCAGCCCGGCTGGCGCCGAAAACGGTCCAGACCAGGTCGATGAGCCAGAACAGCAGCGGCGGTTTCTGCAGATACGGCGCGAAATTCATCGTCGGAACGAAGATCTGTCCGCTTTGGTACATCTCCCAGGTGACGCTGAGGTAGCGCGTTTCATCGACAGGCAGCAGTGGCCGAAAGGCGACCGCGATGCAGATCAATGCAAGCAGGAACAGATAGGGAAGTAGCCGCTCGACATGTGCCGGTATCAAGATTTGGAATCCGCGCCAGAAATCACCTCTTCCAGCCGGGCATGGTGCCGCGCTTCTGGAGTGCGCAGGACCGCGCCAAGATTTTGGCCGAATTGTAACGAAGCCGGCTCAGTGTTGCAGATTCTGGAAATGGGGTCTGCAAGAGCCGCAAGACATCCGGTTAAAACGCACCGTTTCAGACGGAGAGAACTTCCACATTGTCGATCAGCCTGGTCTTGCCGAGCCAGGCCGCTGCGAGCAGGCGTCCGTCCCGGTTTCGCCGCCACGGGGCAAGCGTCAGGCTCTCACGCGCCGCGACGTAGTCGACCTTGTCGAAGCCGGCCTTGACCAGCGCATGACTGGCCTCGGCGGTTGCGCTGTCTTCATTCGTGCCGGCCGCAAGCGCCACCGCCGTCCGGCGCAATATGGCGTTGAGCTGGCGCGCCACTTCGAGCTCGGCGTCGCCGAGATAGGCGTTGCGCGACGACATGGCGAGGCCATGCGCATCGCGCACCGTTGGCGCACCGATGATTTCCACCGGCAGGTCGAGGTCGCGGCAGAGCTGCCGGACCACGCAAAGCTGCTGGTAGTCCTTTTCGCCGAAGACCGCGAAGTCGGGCGACACCTGCAGGAAGAGCTTTGCCACGACAGTCGCGACGCCGTCGAAGAAGGTCGGCCGGAAATCCGACTCCAGCCCGGCGGCAGGTCCGCCGACCGAGATTTTCGTGGCGAAACCGGCCGGATACATCTGCTTCACATCGGGCGTGAGGGCGAGCTGCGCTCCGGCTTGTCGTAGCCGCTTGAGGTCGCGGGCGAGCTGGCGCGGGTATTTGTCGAGATCTTCGCTTGGCGCGAACTGCGTCGGATTGACGAAGATCGAAACAACGCAGCGGTCGGCTTTTTCGAGAGCGATTTCGACCAGCGAGATGTGGCCGTCATGCAGCGCCCCCATGGTCGGCACCATCGCAATGCTGAGGCCATCGCGACGCCAGTCGCGGATTTGCGCGCGAAGCGCGGCGACGCTGTCGACGACGAGGGGACGGCTCATGCTTTGTCGCCTGCGTTGTTCTTGTCGGTTGCGGCGGGAAAGACATGGCCCGGGCCGGGAAACGTCCGGTTTCGCACCTCCGCCGCATAGCTGGCGGCGGCACCAGAGATGACGCTGCGCAGATCGGCATATTC
>NZ_NWQG01000281.1:0-9184 GCF_002529485.1 Mesorhizobium sanjuanii | reverse complement strand
CTTAATGAGACATCCTGGCCCGTTTCGTTTTTCTTGCGCCGGCAAGATTCCTGGGCGAAAAGATTGGTGGCCGCTGCTGCGTGCCACTGGCTAAGCTTCGTGACAGATTCCCGCGCGAGGCCGCTCATGCCCACCGATAGCCAGTACATTCTCAACAGCATCAGGCAGGGATGCGTGATGCTTTCCGATGACGAGTTCGTCATCGACAGATTGGTGAAGTATTTCGGCAACGGCAGGATCCGGTGGCACGTCGAATTCCGTGGGCATCGCATCGAACTGACGACCGGGCAGCTCAAGAAGCAGGCTACCTTCCGCAGGATGGTACTCGAACAGGCTGGCTTGCTGCCGCCCCAGCGAGCCGGCGCCAACTACAGGCGATGGGCACTCGATCTGAGGAAGAATGCCACCGAGCTTCCTTGGCGGGATAGACCGGTCGATGTCGGATTCGCCATCGACAGGCTGACCAGCCACGGGGATGGGCGCTGGACGGTTGAACACCAAGGCAAGGCAATCAAGTTCACGACCACCAAGCTGCGCAGGCAGGTCAGTTTCCGCAAACGCATGCTGGCCAAGGCCAAGGTGTTGCCGCCGGAACTCGACCCGGTTGCCTACCGTAAGTGGGTGGACTGGCTCATTCAGAACGCCACCGAGGCTGCGCCGCAGGCCGGCGAGGTTTCGATGACGGCGAAGAGCTGGCTTGACGACCTGCCAGAGCTGGCCGGCTGGCAAAAATGAAGCGTCGCCCAAGGCACCAATCAGGGAAAGTACGATCCGCTCAAATCGATATGTTCCGGGATTCAACTAGATAAGGCTGGCTGCGTGCGTCCTATTGGTCGCTCATGCCGCCCGGCCACCGCTATCAGGAAGTCGCCACCGCGGAAGCTTCGCTCCAGCACGTCCCCCGCACCGGCGCCTTTTTCATTTCTTTCTCCCGAGATCGATTGTTGCTAGGCAAATAGACGCTGTAAGTTCTCGTTGCTTTCGATGAACGGCACCTGCCTTCCACGCCGAACCAATACCGAATGCTCAATCCCCAATATCCTCCGCACGCTCGCCAGCGCCGCCTCATTCACATCGATATACGCAACGATGTACCATTCGCCGTTTTCTTCCCTGGCCATGCCCATCGGTTCGGCGCGCCACTTCAGCGCGCCATGGTGCGGCATGAAATACGTCTCCTGGACGCCGCCGACGGCGCTGAGGCCCTCGTCGAGGGCGTATTCCATCACCGCGCAGCACAATTGCGTCAGCGTGCCGCGCAGCCCGGTCGAGCGTTTGTCGGGGACGACGAAAGTGCGCGTCCATTCGGCCCAATCGGGGCGTCTCGGGACGCCCGATCTTTCGCACATGTGAGAAAAGACCTCCGAGACCATGTGCGGCTCGCTCGTTGGGATCAATCGAGCCGAGGTCACGACGCGACCGTCTTCGATACCGAGCAGATACGTCGCCGCATCCGTATCGAACTGGTCTAGCTCGCGACCATCAGGGCTCGGAGGGCGCCAATGTTTCTGGTGCACGAAGAAATCGTGCCGCCGGCGCAAAAACTCGTCGAATTCGTTCTCATAGAGATGCTTGTTCTGCGCATTGACTACATGTGCCGTTATCATAGCGCGACCCCCCGATCGTTCTCGGGTGGATAGTCGCAGCCGCGCTAATATACGTCACCTGTCCGATCGAACAGTTGACGCAGCTGGAACAGGACGATCGTCCTGTCTAGCTCTTTGTTTTTTCGCATGATCTTGCCCCAAAAGTCTGCAACTTTGCGGAATTATGCTCTAGGGGTGGATCAGGCGCCTGCGCACCGCCTCAACGACAGCCTGCGTGGTCGTGGCGACGCCAAAGGCCTCGCGGGCCCGCGTCGAGTGCCATTTGACGGTGCGTTCGGTCAGACCGAGGATCTGGGATGTTTCCGACGAGGTCTTGCCGGCCGCAGCCCACAAAAGCACTTCCCTTTCCCGATCAGTCAGCAGGCCTTCATCGCCGTCATCGTCATCTGACAAAGCCTGGATCGACATGCCGGCATAGACCGCCATCGTCACCAGTTGCACCTGCTGGCGCGGCGACAGGCTGCAGCACTTTTGCGAGGAGGCGAACGACAGCACGGACTGCCAATGGTGGACGCTGAGCATCGGCACCGCAAAGCCGCTCGCTATGCCGAACTCCGTCGCTTCACCGGCAACGCGTCGGGAAGCGTCGGTGTCGGACCATTTTGCGGGAACATCGGCCCAGAAGAACGGCTTCAAGGTCTTGGCCGAATAGATGCAGACCCCGTCGACAGCGGCATGCTCGGCTTCGACGTAGCGGTCGAACCAGCCCGCGGGCCAACCATTGAGTTCGACCATCGGCGCAAGTTTCTGGCCGCTGAGCGGAACCCCGCTCAGGATCAGATGCTCGAAGCCGAGATTTCTCACGGTTTCAAGAAGGTCGTCCAGAAGCGGCCCTGCCGCCGTGTGCTTCCTGCAGCGTTCGACAAAGTCGAACACCTCTGAATCAATCATGCCAGAGACCCCCCGCCTCCATGCCGAAAGATAAGCATACATCAAATTAGAAGTTTCGAATATCCCATCGCTGCATGGCGAGGCCGGAGCCACGAGGCGGCCGGACGCTTCCTCTACCCAGCCGGAGCCGTTCGTCCGATCCCTCCAGGGGTGGGCGCCGTCAGCTGGCCACGCGCAGACGTCGGGAACTGACAAAGGCCTTCAGTCCATCGGCATCCAACGCACGCCCGAAGGCATAACCCTGCAGTATGTCGCAACCCAGGCTCTTGAGTATCCGCGCGTGCTCCATTGTCTCGACACCTTCCGCTATGACCTCGATACCCAGGGACTTGCCGATTTCAATGATCGAGGAGACGACCTGCCTTCGTTGCGGCGATTTGACAATCGGGATGACCAGCTGGCGATCGATCTTCAGCCGGCGAGGCTGCAGCTTGAGCAAGCTGACTATCGAGGCATAGCCAGTACCAAAATCGTCTATTTCGACGTCAATGCCGAGTTCTTTTATCTGTTCGACATTCCAGCTGACAAAATCGTCATTTTCGTCAAGGAAAATTGACTCAACGAGCTCGAACGAAACCGTTCCCTTCTTGATATGCAGTTTCTTCAAACTCTTTATGAGTTCGTCATCTTGAAGGCGCCGCGCCGAAACGTTGACCGATACCCGCGGAATGCGAATATTCGCGGCGGACCATGCTTTGAAATCCGAAAGCGATTGCTCCAGTATGGTTCGATCGATGGTCGAGACGACATTCAGCTCTTCCGCGGTCTTCAGGAAGATATCGGGCGCCAAAATACCTTTCGCCGGATGCTTCCATCGCGCCAGCGCCTCAACCCCGACAATTTCGAGCGTCTTTGCGTCGAACTGTGGCTGGTAGAAGGGAATGAACTCGTTGCGCTCAAGGCCGCCGAGAATTTCGTCGGCAATCCGTTTTGTGTCGACGATTTCGCTTTGCATTGCCTCGGTGAAGAATTCGTATCGATTGCGCCCTCGCCTCTTTGCCCGGTAAAGCGCGATGTCAGCGTTAACCAGCAGGTGTTTGGCTTCGATATCTTTTCGTCTGTCGACTGCAATTCCGACGCTCACCCCAAAACGGCATCGGTGGCCCTGATAGTAGACGGGTTCGCGCATCTGGCCGATGACGCGCTCGGCGAGCTGCGCCAGTTGGTTGATATCGTCATGCACCACGCACAGGATGATGAATTCGTCTCCGCCGATGCGAGCGACAAATCCCTCGCCATCGACCTTGGACCGCAGGACAGTCGACGCGTGAACAAGCATTGCGTCGCCCGCGGCGTGGCCAAGCGTATCGTTGATGTGCTTGAACCGATCCAGGTCGATGTGAAGCAGTGCCGCATGCCCACCGGAGCGCCTGGCGTTGGCTGCGTAATCTTCCAGCACCTGGTCGAGGTAACGCCGGTTGGGCAAGCCAGTCAGCGAATCGTGCAGCGCAATGTGCTCTATGCGCGCCCTGGCCGACTCGAGTTCGGCATTTTTCGACTCGGAAAGCTGTTTTGCGCGAACGAGGTCCTTGTTCAGCAGGACGTCGGCTGTCACATCCCATTCCGCGCCAATCATTTTAGGGGTTTCGTCAGCGACCCGGTAAATAATCGCCTTGGACCGAAGATAACGAATCTCGCCATCCGGACGAATAATCCGGTACTCCGACAAATATGGTCCGCCGTCGGCCATCGCCTTGTCGAAATCGGCGTTGGCGCCAGCCAAATCATCCGGGTGGATTGCTCCCGCCCAGTCCGTGTAGCCGCGGCGCTCACCAGTCGGCTTGCCATATATCTCATTGACGCGATCGTCCCACATCAGTTCGTTGGTGGAGAGATCGTGTTCCCAAACGCCAATAGCCGACGCTTCGAGAGCGAGTTCCAGACGTCTCGACAATCGACGCAGTTCCGCATAGTTGCGCTGTCTCTCACCAATCAGGCGACCCGTAACCAGGAAGGGGATCACAACCAGCGCCCCCGCCACCGCCATGATTGCGCGCAAGAACCACGCATTGGCGGGCGTCGCAGGCCAGCCATCCTTGGGAATGGCCACGATCCGCCATGAACCGGACGGGAGCAGAACATCGGCCGTCACCGGATGGCTTTTGCCGACGCGCTCATTGCCGAAGAATTGATCTCCACCTGGACCGAGAGCGTCCTTGCCGATCAGCGCTACGTCAATCCCGAGATCATCGTCAAGCAGGCCGCTCGCCTTGTAAAGGCGCTGCACGTCGACAACGGCCGAAATGATGCCCCAGAACCGTTCGGTGTTGCCCGCGCTCGGTACGAAAACCGGAATACGACCGACGAAGCCCTGCCCTCCCTGCTTTAGATCGACGGGACCGGCCAGGATGAGCTTGCGTTCGTCCCGCGCCCTCAGCGCGCCCGCACGCTGCCGTTCGTCCTTGCGGTAGTCGAGGCCCAGCGCCTTCTCGTTGCCCTTCATCGGATACATCAGGGAAATGACCAGATCTGGCGCGCCGGCAATGTTCTTCAATTGCGACCCCCCGCCAAGCAGATTGCTCGCGAGCGAGGCGAAGCGTTGCTGTCCCATATAGGGCTCGGTCACGACCGCCGCGACCAGTCCCTGCACGAGTTGAAGGTTTCCGTTGATGTTGCCTTCGAGCTTGGCGCGGATAAGATTGACCTTGGCTAGGACATCCGCGCGGGCGGCCTGGTCCGAGAGGACTTTGTTCTGGTGGTCCGCGAATATGGCGCTAACGGCAATGACCACCAGGGCCATTGCCGCCGGAATATTCGCCGACGAAAAAACAGCCTTTCTAACACTCTCGAACCGAGCGCGGAAAAGAGCCAATAGGCGATTCCTCACTGCCAGTCGGGTTCCCGGACTGACCCGACTATGGAATATTAGCTGTCAAGTATTTAATTTTGACCTTCACCTGTCCTAAAACTTTTGCACTTTTCGATCGCTGGCGCCCGGAGTGCTGGAAAGGACCTGTGGTTTCGCTTGAGATCCTAGCTGCTTTTCGTCACCGACGCCGGCGACGGTACCGACACAACCATCCGCATGATTTTGAAGGGGTATGGGCTGGTGGACGATCGACAGGACCGTCACAGCGCGCCGCGAAACCATGATTCCGCGATGAAAATGCAAACCTGGGAGGACTAGTGACCCTCGATCGTCCTGGGGGTGACAAGGTATGGTATCCCGCCGACGCTGCGCTTGGTCGCGCCGATGGAATAGGCCATCGGGATCTTGGGAGAGTTCTCCGGCAGGCCGTACATATCCTTGCCGGCCCTCACGGCAAACGAGAAGTGCTGCCAGGAAACCGTGTCGTGCTCATTGAGAAAATCAAGCGTCAGCCCGGCTGCAATCAGCGCGTTGACCACGTCACTGATCGGATGGATCCACTCATAGTAGCGAGGATGTTTCAAGATACGGTCGTCGCCGGTATAGGTGTGTTCCTCGTTCCACGCGAGCGGCCGCGCTATTGGCGTTCGCCAGTCGTGCTTGAACTCCAGCGCCGCGGCCTTGCGGTCGCACTGGAACATCAGGGGATGGCCCTCGGCCAGATAAAGCCGGCCGCCGGGCCGCAGGAGATCGGCAACCACCCGCGCCCAACGGAACACGTCGTCCAGCCAGTTTACCGAACCCCAGGTAACGTAAGCGATGTCAAAGGTTCGGCCGAGCGCTTCGACTGCCTCGAACAGTGGCGCTTCCACGAAACGCACATCATCCGTGCCTGCCTTCGCGGCAAAATCCCGTGCCGCCGCGATCGCGGTCGGTGAAAAGTCGAGGCCGGTCACGCTGCCCGCGCCCAGATTCTTCAAGCTGATCGTGTCGAGCCCGATATGACATTGCAGATGGACGATATCCTTGCCGATGATATCGCCGACCTCGCGCGTTTCCAGCTCATAGAGATTGGATCCGCCTGCCAGCACATTCTCGATGTGGTAGCTGCCGGTCGTGTCGGTCGAATGCAGTTCGGCCCGATCATCCCAATTAAGGCGGTTCGCACCCAGAAACGATTCCAAATTGCCCCCCAAAGCCCCTGCCGAGACTAATACTTGGTAAACAGAACGTTAATATACTTTGCAGCTAAAGGGTCGCGCGTCAATCCGAGGCGGAGGCCGGTGCACGATCATGTCGAGGCCGCTTCCTGCAGCAACGTCACGGCTGTTGCGTTTGCCATGCGCATTCAGCACAAATTGATCGCAGATGAATCCGGCTCAGGCTCCGCCGCAATTGCGTTAGAATCCATGGATCGCTTCGACCTCGGCACCTACCGCCGCCCCATCTCCACCTGCTCAGCGGAGACCCAGCGCTGGTTCGATATCGGCCTGAACTGGTGCTACGGCTTCAACCACGAAGAAGGCATCAAGTGCTTTGAGAGGGCGCTGGAAACGGACGCCGACTGCCCGATGGTCCATTGGGGTATCGCCTACGCCGCCGGGCCTTTCTACAATCTGACCTGGAAGGAGCATGGCGAGGCGGAGGCCAACCGGGCGGCCAGGCGCTGCTTCCAGCATGTCCAGCTTGCGCGCGCCAACGCCGCTCGCGCCAGCGATGCGGAAAGGCGTCTGATCGAGGCGCTAGCCTGCCGTTTCCCCGAGCCGCATGTCTCGGCCCCGCCGAAATTCGAGCAATGGGACGATGCCTACGCCGCCGAGATGCGGCGGGTCTACTCAAGCTTTCCCGACGATCATGATGTGATGGCGCTGCTGGTCGAGGCGCTGATGATGCGCACCGTGCGGCGTCTGTGGGACCTCAAGACCGGCAAGCCCGCGCCGAATTCGAATGTGCTGGAAGCGCTCGAGGTTTGCGAGCGGTCGATCCGGCTCGCCGACGAGGCCGGTGCGGCACAGCATCCGGCGATCGTCCACCTTCACATCCACCTGCTGGAAATGTCGACCATGCCGCAACGCGGCATGCGCTCGGCCGACCTGCTCGGCACGATGTGCCCCGATGCCGGGCACATGAACCACATGCCGGGGCATATCTACGTGCTGTGCGGCGAATATGAGAAGGCGCAGCTGACCAGCGAAAAGGCGGTTCGCGCCAACGACCTCTATCTGGCCTATGCGGATCAGCCCACCTACTATCTGCTTGGCTGCGGCCACGACCTGCATCTGATGATGTTCACCTGCATGTTGCTTGGCCAGTACAAGCCGGCGCTGTGGGCCGCCGACAAGGTGCGGAGCCTGGTGACGCAAGACGTCGTCAGCATCCCGGACCGGCCAAAGCTCACCCAGACGTTGGAAGGCTACCATGCGATGAAATCGCATGTGCTGGTGCGCTTCGGCCGCTGGCAGGAGATCGTCGACGAACCGATGGATGACGAGCCTGAGCTTTACGTCCTGACCACGGCCATGCAGCACTACGCCAAAGGCGTCGCGCATGCCACGCTCAGAGAATTTTCCAGGGCAGAGCAGGAACGCGAACGGTTCCATCGGCGCCTAGCGCGCATCCCACCCGAGCGGCGTTTCCTCAGCAACCCGACGCGGGCTTCGCTGGCCGTCGGTGCGGCCTTGCTCGACGGCGAACTCGCCTATCACAAGGGCGGCCATGACGAGGCCTACGCGCATCTGCGGCAAGCGGTCGAGCTCGACGACAATCTGTCCTACACCGAGCCGTGGGCGTGGATGCACCCGCCACGCCATGCGCTGGCGGCGCTCTTGCTGGACCAGGGCTTCGCGCAAGAGGCCGAGCAGGTCTACCGCGACGATCTCGGCCTAAGCGGCGCAGTGCAGCGCTGCGCACAGCATCCGAACAATGTATGGGCGCTACACGGGCTGGTGGAATGCCTGAAACTGCGCCGCGAGACTGAGGAGTTACCCGCCCTGCAGAGCAGACTTGCCGCCGCGCTCGCCAAGGCGGATGTGCCGATCAGCTCGTCCTGTCTGTGCAGGACGAGCGCGCAGCCGGAACAAAGCTGCTGTCATTGAAGCCTGATCCGTCAGCAGCAGGCTACGAAATTCGCCGTCCGCTTTCATCCAGCAGAACGCAGCCGGCGGGATCGAAGCCGACATCGATCGCTTCGCCTTCACGCGCCACGCGACCATTGATCTGCGTGTTGGCGCGGATGGTCGTCCTGCCGCCGATGTCGATCTCGTAGATGGCGCTGCCGCCCAGATAGGAGGTGGAGACGACTCGTCCGGCCAACCGGTTGGTCGTTGCGGCGGAACCAACCGGCAGTTTCTGCGGCCGCACCACCACGGTGACAGGCGTGCCCCGCACCAGAGCCTTGGGAGAAATGACCGTGATCGTCTGACCAGCCGCAAGCGAGATCTTCGCCCTCAGCCCATCGACGGCGCTCACCGTGCCGGCAAGCATATTGGCCTTGCCGAGGAAATCGGCCACGAAGGCGGTAGCCGGCGTCTCATAGACCTGTTCCGGCGTACCGATCTGCTCCACCGCTCCGGCATTCATGACGACGATCTGGTCCGACATGGAAAGCGCCTCTTCCTGGTCGTGCGTCACGAACAGGGCGGTGATGCCGGTCTGCTTCTGGATCTTCTTGATCTCGACGCGCATCTCCTCGCGCATATTGGCGTCGAGGGCCGAAAGCGGTTCGTCGAGGAGAAGCACTTCGGGCTCGAAGACGATGGCTCGCGCCAGCGCAATGCGCTGCTGCTGGCCGCCCGACAGTTGCGACGGCAGCTTCTTTTCGCTGCCCGGCAGCCGAACCATTTCGAGCGCCTTGCTTACCTTCCGGACGATATCGGCC
>NZ_NWQG01000280.1:0-9469 GCF_002529485.1 Mesorhizobium sanjuanii | reverse complement strand
ATCTTGACTTGGCCGAAGTCGCTCTCTAATTAAGATATATCGCAAGACATATCTTAGGAGAAAAAACGATGCATAAACATGATCATTTCGGGCATCCTCATTTCGATGCGCATCCTCTGCGCGCCTTCATGCACATGGCCGGCAGGTTCGGCGGTCGTGGCGGCGGTTTTGGCCCGTTCGGGCATGGCGGCCGTGGCGGCGGACGTGGCGGGCCGGGCGACATGTTCCGAGCCGGGCGCATGCTGGCCGACGGCGATCTCAAGCTGATCACGCTGTCGCTCTTGGCCGAGGCGCCACGCCACGGCTATGACATCATCAAGGCGCTGGAGGAGCGCACCAGCGGCGTCTACAGCCCAAGCCCCGGCGTGGTCTATCCGACGCTGACCTTTCTGGAAGAGGCCGGCTATGCCGTCTCATCGGCGGAAGGCAACAAGAAGGTGTTCTCGATCACCGAGGCGGGGCAGGCGCATCTCGAAGAAAACCGCGAGATGATCGACAACGTGCTCGAGCATCTCGAGCGTTTCGGCCGCAAGATGGCCAAGGCGCGCGACTGGTTCGGCTGGAACGACGACGGCGAGGAAGGCGGGCGGCGTGGCCGCGGCCGTTCGGAAAAGCGCGATGAGTTTCGTGCCGTGCGCCACCGGCTGCGCGCGGCGCTCAGCGATATCGTCGATGCCTCTGAAGAGAAACAGGCCCAGGCGATGAGCATTCTGGTAGACACCGCCGAAGCGCTTGAGGCACTGTCGCGCCGCTGACCTCCAACCACATCGGCCCGAAAATCGGAATCGATTTTTGCTTCGCTGACCTTCGGTTCGGAAAGCACGATGGGTAGATACAAAGTGTTAGAGCGTACTTTGTGCGTCCAAGTGGACGCACGTCGCTCTAATGTGGCCCTTGCCGGCCCGGTCAAGGACCGGTAGTGAAAATCACTCTGCGCCGCGCTATGTGGTGCAGGGTGATTGCCGTTGGAGGATACCCCCATGTCTTTTCTGAAGCGTCTTTTCGGCGGTGGTGACGGCGGTGACGCGGGCGAACCCAAGAGCGGCGCGCCGGCCAAGCAGATCGAGCACAAGGGATTCCTGATCAGCGCCACGCCCTACAAGGCGGATGGCCAGTACCAGACCTGCGGCGTGGTTTCGAAAGAGATCGACGGTGTGCTGAAGGAGCATAAATTCATTCGCGCCGACCGCTTCGCCGGACTGGACGACGCCGTCGACATCTCGATCAAGAAGGGCATGCAACTGGTCGACGAGCAGGGCGAGAAGATGTTCGGCTGATACAGCAAGGTCCCATCAGAAAGCGACCTTGTCGCCGCCCTTGAGCTGCAGGATCTGTCGTGCCTCGTCGGGCGTGGCGACCGAGGCGCCGAGCCCCTCGATGATCTGGCGGACCTTCCTTACCTGATCGGCGTTGGATTTCGCCAATTGCCCCTTGCCGATCCACAGCGAGTCCTCGAGCCCGACACGGACATTGCCGCCGAGCGCAATGGCCTGCGCGGCGATGGGAAGCTGATTGCGACCGGCGCCGAGGACCGACCAATGATAGTCGTTACCGAACAGGCGGTCAGCCGTGCGCTTCATATGCGCCACATCTTCCGGATGAGCGCCGATGCCGCCAAGGATACCAAAGACGCTCTGCACGAAGAAAGGCGCCTTCACCAGGCCGCGCTCGACGAAATGGGCAAGTGTGTAGAGATGGCCGATATCGTAGCACTCGATTTCGAAGCGGGTGCCGTTTGCCGCGCAGGTGCGCAGGATATGCTCGATGTCGCCGAAAGTGTTGCGGAAGATGCGGTCGCGCGAGCCTTCGAGATAGGGCCGCTCCCAGTCGTGCTGGAATGTCTTGAACCGCTCCAGCATCGGAAAGAGGCCGAAATTCATCGACCCCATGTTCAGCGAGGCGACTTCCGGGGCGAAGGTCGCGGCCGGCTTTACCCGCTCCTCGACGGTCATGGTCGCGGCGCCGCCGGTGGTGATGTTGACCACGCAGTCGGTGCTTTGCTTGATCACTTGCAGAAAAGGCGCAAACGCTTCCGTCGATTGATCGGGCCGGCCATCGACGGGATTGCGCGCGTGAAGATGGACAATGGCGGCGCCGGCTTGTGCCGCCTCGATCGCGGCCTGCGCGATTTCCTGCGCGGTCACCGGCAGATGAGGCGACATTGACGGCGTGTGGATCGAGCCCGTTACCGCACAGGTGATGATGATCTTGCTTTGGTTGGCCACGTCTCGAATTCCTTGCCCTGTTTGACGGCGCTCTGTTTGACCGCGCCCTATTTGACTGCACCGTGGGTGATACCCGATATGAACTGCTTCGACAGCACCACGTAAAGCAGGGTTATCGGCAGCGCCGCTAGTGTCAGTCCGGTAAACAGGACGCCCCAGTCGGTGGTGAACTCGCCGACGAAGACCGTCAGCCCCTGTGGCAGCGTCTTCAAATTGTCGGAGGTGATCAGCACCAACGGGAAAAAGAAGTCGTTCCAGATCGGGACAGCGTTCTGGATCGCCACGATCACCAGGGCCGGCCGCGCCAGCGGCAGCATGATCGAGTGCATGATGCGCAATTCGCTGGCACCGTCCATCCGCGCCGATTCCTCGAGTTCACGCGGCAAGGTGCGCAGGAAGCCGGTCATGATGAAGACGGCCGATGGGATACCCATCGCGACATAGACCAGCACGAGGCCGAGATAGCTGTCGACCAGCCCGAGCGAATCCAGCTGGATGAACAGCGGAATGATCGCGAGCTTCAGCGGCACGGTCATGCCGCTGAGGAAGAACATCAGCACCAGTGCGCTCAATTTGAAGCGGTAGCGGGCGAGCGCGTATGCGGCCATGGTGCTGAACAGCAGGATCAGCGCGACCGCCGCGGTGGTGATGCCGACGGAATTGGCGAGATAGCGAACGAAATTGGTTTCGTTCCAGACGCGCTCGGCATTGGTCAGCGAGAAGCTGGCCGGCAAGGCGAATGGGGAGGAGAAGATCTCCGCATTCGTCTTGAACGACGAGATCACCATGACGAACAGCGGATAGACCATGATGACGGCATTGAGCGCCAGCAGGAGCTGGATGGCGCCATTCTTGAACAGCTCGCCGCGCTCTTTCATGGGATAGCCCTGGCTGCGGCACCCACGGCGTGGTTCACAGCTCGATCTCGCGGCGGCGCAGATAGCGAAGCGCGATTGCCGTCACGCCGGCGACGATGATGAACATCATGACCGCGAGCGCGCTGCCTTGGCCGAAATCCTGGATGCCGCTCGTCGTGCTGCCGAAAGCGGTGCGGTAGAAATAGAGGCCGAGGACATCCGTTGCGCCGCCCGGAGAGCCGGTCAGGCCAGCCATGACGTAAGGGATCTCGAACCAGTTGAAACTGCCGATGAAGGTCAGGATGGTGACGATGGTGACACTCGGCGCGATCAGCGGCCAGACGATCTTGGTCATCAGCACATAGTCGCCGGCGCCGTCGAGGCGGGCCGCCTCGATCACGTCCTTGCTGATCCGCTGCATGCCGGCCAACAGCACCAGCGTCGGGAAGCCGAGCCAGTGCCAGATGTTGGCAAAGAGGACGCTGCCCAGGGCGGTCGATTCATTGCCCAGCCACGGTATGGCGCCAAAGCCGACCAGCGCCAGCGCCTGGTTCACCAGCCCGAACAACGGGTGCAGGAACAGCTTCCAGAGAAAGCCGACGATGACCGCCGAGAGAACGACCGGAAGAAAGACGATGACCTGATGCACGCGATGCCCGGGCAACGCCTTCAGAAGCGCGAAAGCGATGAGGAAGGCGGTGCCGTTCTCAAAAACCATCAGGGCGAAGAAGGCGATGACATTGTGCTTGAGCGCATTGTAGGTCCAGTCGCTGAACGGCTTCTCGAACAGGACCTGGCGGAAATTCTCCAGGCCGATGAAGCCGGTCGGCCGCAATCCGTTGAATTCATAGAACGCAAAGCGGAAGGCCGACAGCAACGGCCACAGCACGAACAGCATCATCACCACGAGCGCCGGCGCCAGCAGAAAGGCGATCCAGAGCGACCGGCGCCACGGGAAAGGTCTTGCGGTGCGGCGCCGGCCTGATGTCATCCTTATTTGCCCTGGAACGGCGTGTACCATTTGGCCAAGCCGTCGGTCAGATCAGCCGCCAGCTGCTCCGGCGTGATTGAGCCGGACATCATCTTGGTGATGTCGCCCTGCAGCAATTCCGAGCCGGTCGGCTTCTGGAAGCGGAAATACACCACATTGATATGGGGCATCGCGGTTTCGTTCAACTTGGCGACATGCGCCAGCAATTCGTCCTTGATGACGACGCCCTTGATCGGCGAGATGTTGCCGAGCAGGGCTGAGAACTTGTCGCCGAACTCCTTGGTGCCCATCCAGTTGACCAGCTTGAGCGCGGCTTCCTTGTTCGGCGATTTGGCGTTCACCGCATAGCCGCCGTCGAAGAATTTGGTCACTTGCGGCACGTCGCCGGCCTTTGCCATCGGCGGGGCGATGAAGTCCATGTTGATGGCCGGGTTCTGCGCCCGGTAGGTGGCGATATCGAAGCTGCCTCCGGCCAGCATTGCCGCCTTGCCGCTGAGGAACAGCTGGCCGGCGGTCGTGTAGTCCACGCCTTCGAAGCCGTCGGGCATATAATCGCGCAGTTCCAGCAGCTTGCCGAGTGCGGCGACATAGCGTGGATCCTTGAACGTGGTCTTGCCGGTCGTCAGATCGGTGACGAAGCCCTGGCCGAGGAAGGGGTTGGTGAAGATGGCGACGAACATCTCGTTGAACCAGCTCGTGCCCAGCCCGTTCGCCAGGGGATAGATGCCCTTCTCCTTCAGCGCCTTGCTGACGGTGATGAATTCATCCCATGTCGTCGGCGGGGTCAGGCCGGCCTTGGCGAAAACGTCCTTGTTGATGAACAGGCCGAGCGTCTGCGACGCGAAGGGCAGGGAATAGACCTTCTTGTTGGCCCGATAAGTGCCGGAGATCAATGCATCGGCAGGCTGGTTGGCGAGCGAAGGCACGGTCTTTTCGTCCTGCGGCTCGAAATAGCCGGCCTTCACGAATTGCTCGAGCCAGCCATAGGCATGGGTGTGGATCACGTCGCCGCCCTTGCCCGCGGCCAAAGCCGTAGAGACGATGGTCGGGTAGTTCTCGTCGGGGAAGGATTCGAACTTCACATGGATGTCCGGATTGAGCTTGGTGAAGTCGGCAAAGAGCTCGTTGTAGGCCGCCTTGTCCTCCTGGCGCCATGTCCAGAATGAAATGTCGGTAGCGCGCGCGGCGCTGGCTGCGAGACCCCACGCGAAAGACGCGGCCAGAAACGTCAGACCAATCCTTCTCCTGCTCATTTCCCAATCTCCCTGTGCGCCGAATGCGCTTCACGTCGATTATCAAATCATAGTTCTTGCCGTCTGGAAAGATAGTTTGTAAAGTTTCCTAACTAAAGTGATTTGTGAGCGAAACGCCTGTTTCGTTCGGCTCGACGGTGGATATTGGTGACCCAGAAAATCATTGCAGGCGTGGATATCGGCGGCACCAAGACGCGGGTGATGGCGTGCCGCGACGGCCGGACGATCGTCGACGAGGTGCTGGTGACGGAGAGCTGGCGTATCCGGCAAATAGAAGCGGACGCCGAGAGGCTGGTCTCGATCATTGCCGACCTTTGTGAGGGTGTCGCGTCTGCCGCTCTGGCAGTCGGCGCCCATGGCTGCGACACGGACGAACAATGCCAGCACTTCCAGACGCTGCTTTCGGCCAGGACGGGCGGAAGGGTGCAAGTGGTGAACGATGCGGAGCTGATGGTTCCCGCCGCCGGTTATGTCGACGGCATCGGTGTTGTCGCCGGTACCGGATCGATCGCGGTGGCACGGACGCAAGAGGGTAAGATGCTGGCCGCCGGAGGCTGGGGATGGATCCTCGGCGACGAGGGCAGCGCGGCGGCGCTGGTGCGCGAGGCAGCCAGGGCGGTACGCGGCGCGCTCGATCGCGGCTTGCATGGCGACCCGCTGATCGACGCGCTGATGCGCGAGCTCGACACGGACGATCAGACGAAGCTTGGCATCCTGCTCAACGAGACACGCGGCGCGGCAGTATGGGGCCGTTACGCCAATGCTGTTTTCGATGCCGCGGCCGCCGGGTCGCCACTGGCGACCCGCGTCATCGCCGAGGGTGGTGCGGCACTCGCCGCGCTTGTCGAAGTGCTGATCGAACGCGGTGCGAATGCCTCGCTTGTCGTGGCCGGCGGCGGGGTGATCGCCGAACAGCCCATGCTGATGAAGGCGTTCGTGGAGGCGATGGCGAGGGTGGCGCCCGCAAGCCGGGTCGTGCTGCTGCGAGAACCGCCAGTGATCGGCGCCATGGCGCTCGCCAAGCGCCTGTTCGCCGATCAATACCCGTCTTCCCGAATTGGAGCATGAATGATGAAGCGTATCGGCTACAAGGCAGCGGTGGCGCGCCAGGTTGAGAGTCTGGATACAGGAATACAGGCGGTGGCCGGTGCCCTCGATGCCCTGGATATCTCTGCTTATGCCGGCAAGACAATAGGGCTTGCCGGCATCGGCGCCAGCTATCAGGCCGCGCTTGCCGGCGCAGCCTATCTGCGCGCGTTCGGCAGAACGGCGTTTGCCTATTCGCCGACCGACCTCTACGGCAGGACGAGCGCGGCCGCTGACGCCTTCATTGCGCTGTCGGCTTCCGGGCAAAGCCGCGAGATCGCCGATGTCATGCAGGAGGCAGCCGCTTATCCCCGCCTCGCCATCTGCCGGGGTGCCGACAATCCGCTGGCCGCGATCACCGGCGCGGTGATTGCCATGGCGTCGGGCGCCGACAATGGAGCCAGCTCGACCGGCTACACCGGAACATTGCTGGCGCTCGGCATGCTGATCGACCGGATTGCCGGCAGCAGGCCGGCCTTCGATTGGACGCTTCTGCCACCGGCGGTGGTCGCCGTGCTGACCAACGCTGGTGGTTCCGCCGGACAGGCCGCGCGCCTGCTGGAAGGTCGAACCTCGATCGATATAGTGGGTGCCGGCATCGGTTTTGCGAATGCCGGCGAGGCGGCGATGCTGATCCGCGAGGCCGTGCGGGTTTCCGCCTCCGGCTGGGACACGCTGAACTATTTGCACGGGCCGATGGAATCGCAGGATGCGAACACCGGCCTTGTCGTCTTTGGCGAAGGCCGCGAAGTCCAGATAGCCCAGGATGTCGCTGCCTTCGGTTGTCCGTCAGTGTTGATAACGCAGCGGAAGGACATCGCGTCGACCGACAAGCTCGCCGTGATCTCCCTCCCGGCGCTTGGCAACGACATGGCGGGTGGCATCCTGGCGATCATCGCGCTGCAGGCCATCGTCGGCGACATGCAGGATGCCGCTGGCCTGACTGACATAACCTTCCGCTACCGGCAGACCGACACCAAGCTCAAACCGTGGTCGCCGACGGAGCTCTAGAATTCTCGACTGCGTTCGCAGAAATTGCCAAACCGCCCCACAATGGGTGCTCGTGGTTTGATTCGTGACATGGGGCTTTCGCTCGAACGGCATTTCAGGGTGGGTTGGAAACCACATATGGCTGCACCGGAAATTCCCGGCCTGACTGAGAGCGCCCGCGCCGTCTTGCGCTTGCTCGCTTCGCATGGACCGGTCACACGGCCCAAGCTTGGCGCCATGCTCGACCTGTCGAAGCCGACAATGTCGGCGGCGGTCTCGGAACTCAGTGCGCTGGGGCTGGTCGCGTCACGCGGGGTCGAGCGCGGCGCCATCGGGCGCACCGCCACGATCTATGGCATCGGGCCGGGCGCCGGATGCGTGATCGGCATTGACGTCGGCGCGGCACAGGTGCGCGCGGTCGCCTATTCGATGGATGCCCGGCCGCTGGCAGCAGCGGAAGAGATGATCCAGGACAATGGAGGGACAGATTCCGACGATATCGGTGCCATCATCCTGTCGGTGGCGCGATCGATCCTGGCAAAGGTCGGCAAGAGCTTTCGCGTCCTGCGCAGCGTCGCGGTCGCCGTGCCGCGCATCGTGTCCGCCAGCCGCCTCGGCACGGATCATGCTCCGGACGCCGTTCTTCGAGGCCTTCGTCGTCATTTCCCGGTGCCGATCATCCTCGAAAACAACGTCAATTGCGCGGCCATTGGCGAAATGCATTTCGGCGCCGCTCAGGGCCATCAGACATTTGCCTTTCTGCAGATCGGCGTGCGGGTCGGTCTTGGCTTCATGAGCGAAGGCCGGTTGTTCCGCGGGGCGGGCGGTGCGGCCGGGGAAGTTGGCCGCATGCCGTTTCCCTGGTCGCCCAGCGAGATCCCTTATCGCGAAGGGCTGGAGCATTATCTCGGCTCCAAGGCGCTTGTTGCCCGTTGCCGGCAAGGCTGGCCGGCCGATCACGGCGAGCCGCCCGGTTCGGCCAAGGAGTTGTTCGGGCGAGCCATGGCCGGCTCGGCACCGGCCATTGACATGGTGGCGCGCCACGCCGCCGATATCGGCCGGTTGGCGGCCGGGTGCATAGGCGTGCTTGACCCGGGCCTGATCGTACTTGGCGGTGGTGTCGGCCGGAATGCACTGATGACCGCCGAGGTCGAGCGCGTCGCCGGCGACCTCGCCTGGCCGACACGGATCGCGGTCAGTTCACTGGAGGATGGCGGAACAGCACTTGGCGCGATGAAACTCGCGCTCGATTACAGCCTCGGACTGCTCCTGCGCGAGGATCGCCATCCGGCTGTGGTGTTGCCGCCGTTGTAGGCGGGCGAGCAAAAAAGGCAGGCGCTGGGCGCCTGCCTTTTGGATTCGATGACTGATGGCTGATGCTTTATGCCGCCGCAGCGACACGCTCGCTTGTGGCCGTGACCACCGCATCGACCTTTGCTGTCGCCTTGGCCAGAGCGGCCTCGACTGCGTCAGGCCCCATGCCGACGCCTTCGATGCGGATGACGTCGACGTCGGTCATGCCGATGAAGCCGAGCACGCTGCGCAGATAGGGAATCGCGTGGTCCAACTGCACGGCCGCGCCTTCCGAATAGATGCCGCCCGAGGCGAGGACGATATAGACCTTCTTGCCGGTGACGAGGCCTTTCGGGCCATTCTCGCCATAGGAGAAGGTCTTGCCGGAACGGGCGATGTGATCGACCCAGGACTTCAGCGTCGACGAGATGTTGAAGTTGATGAAGCCGGTGGCCAGGATGATGGTGTCGGCGGCGAACAGTTCTTCGAGCGCGGCGTCGGAAACGCCGACGACTTCCGCCTGCCGCTGGGTACGGGCTTCGACGGGTGTGTAGATGCCGGTCGAATAGTCGGCATCGATATGCGGCAGCGGGTTGGCGACCAGGTCGCGCACGACAAGCGTGTTCGACGGGTCGGCGGCGACAAGCTTTTCCGCGAATTCGGTTGCAATGCGGGTCGAGTGCGAGGCAGCGCCGCGCGGGCTCGATGTGACGAGAAGGATGGACATGTTGGGCTCTCCAGGGGTGAAATAATTTGTCCCGCCGGATATGGGGC
>NZ_NWQG01000279.1:0-4217 GCF_002529485.1 Mesorhizobium sanjuanii | reverse complement strand
GGTCAAACAGAAACGTTGCAGGCCCAATCGAGCGGCGTCAATGCGCCTAGACAGGCCCAATGAAGGATGAAATTGTCCCGGCTTCTGAAAGAAGTGCGGCTGGAACGGCTGCGCGAGCCTGGGAGGAGTTCACCATGAAAAAATTGAATATTCTGAGCGCGGCCGTATTCGGCCTGATGATGAGCGCGCCAGTCGCCTTCGCCGACGACATCACCTTTTCGGTGGTCGGACCGATGACCGGTCAGCTTGCCACCATCGGTGACCAGTTCAAGCAGGGCGCGCAAGCCGCCGCCGACGCGATCAACGCGGCCGGCGGCATCGATGGCCGCCAGGTCAAGCTCGACATCGAGGACGACCAGTGCGATCCGAAACAGGCGGTTTCGGTCGCCAACCGCATCATCGCCGACGGCGTCAAGTTCATCGACGGCCATGCCTGCTCCGGTTCGAGCATCCCGGCCTCCGCGGTCTACGCCGAGGCCGGTGCGCTGATGATGAGCCCGGCTTCGTCGAACCCTGTGCTGACCGACGCGGCGGCAACTGCCGGCTGGCCGACGATCATGCGCCTCTATACGCGCGACGATGCCCAGGGCGCCTTCATCGGCCCGTGGATCGCCAAGAAATATGCCGGAAAGAACGTCGTCATCCTGCATGACAAGAGCGCCTACGGACAGGGCGTAGCCGATGCCGTCAAGGCGACTATGAACGCCGGCGGCCTCAAGGAAGTCATGTATGAAGGCATCAACGCCGGCGAGAAGGATTATGCGGCCCTCGTCACCAAGCTGAAGGACCTGAAGGCGGATGTGGTCTATTTCGGCGGCTATCATCCCGAGGCCGGCCTCATCCTGCGCCAGTCGGCGGAACAGAGCCTCAAGTTCCAGCTCATCATGCCGGATTCGATCGCGTCGCCGGAGTTCTGGCAGGTTGCCGGCCCGGCCGGCGAAGGCACCATGTTCGTCTTCCCCTCGGATCCGCAGGCAAAACCTGAGGCCAAGGAAGCCATCGAGAAGATCAAGGCCGGTGGCTTCGTGCCGGAGGGCTTCACCCTGTTCTCCTACGCCGTGATCCAGGCCTTCGCCGAAGGCATCAAGCGCGCCGGCAGCGACGATCCTGCCAAGGTCGCCGAAGCGCTGAAGAATGGCACGCCGATCAGCACCGTGGTCGGTTCGGTCACCTTCGACGAGAAGGGCGACTTGAAGAACGCCAGCTACGACATCAACCAGTGGCACGATGGCAAATACGCGCCGATCCAGCCGTAATCTCTGCCGTTGCCACGTGGCAGTTAGAAAATGGCCGGGCTTGCCTGGCCATTTTTATTTCGGCCGCCTGCACCTCGGTTGAAAGATCGCGGCGTGGAGCTCAATCGTGGGCTTGCTCGGCAAAGCGCACCAATACGGTTCCGTCGGTGACCTGCGCCCCCTCTGCCGCGATCTCGGCGATCACGCCGTCATGGGGCGCCGAAATCATGTGCTCCATCTTCATTGCCTCCAGGATCAGCAGCGGCTGGCCCTTGATCACGGCATCGCCCTTTGCCGCGCGCACCAGCTTGACCAGCCCGGGCATCGGCGCGCGCAGACTGCCGGAAGCGGCTGCGGCTTCCTCGGCTCTCGCCAGCGGGTCTGGCACGGCGAAACTGTAGCCTATGGCGCCCGAAAATACCGTGACGTGACCCGGCCAGAGGGCGAGGCGAGGGGCGGCGGGCAGGTCATGCGAATTGGCGCCGTCATAAGGTGGGTCCAGCGCCACCTGGAACCGCCCGTCCGGCCGCACCGAGACACGCGCGAGAATATCATCCTCGCCATAGCGCAGCCGCGTGCGCCGCGCGACCGTGTGGAAATGCGCATAGTCGGCAAGCGCCGACCATGGGTCGTCGGAGGGTTCTAGAGCCCCGGCGCCGGACGCCGCAAGGGCTGCCGCGGCAACAATCTCGCCACTCGGCGGCGGGACCGAGGTCAGTGCCTGCTGATGTCGGCCGATCAGGCCGGTGTCGACATCGCCGGCGGCAAAATCCGCGTCAGCCGCAAGAGCCGCCAGAAAGGCGGTGTTGACCGTCGAGCCGGCGATCTCGGTTTGCGAAAGCGCTGTTCCCAGCGCGTCGAGCGCCGCCTGCCGGTCCTTGCCGTGGACGACCAGCTTGGCGATCATCGGATCGTAGAAGGGCGAGATGGCATCGCCAGCCCGCACGCCGGTCTCGATGCGCATGCTGGCGCCCTCGGGGGCGGCGACTGGAAATTTTAGATGATGCAGCGTGCCCGTCGCCGGCAAGAAGCCCCTTGCCGGATCCTCGGCATAAAGGCGCGCCTCGAATGCGTGGCCGGAGAGCTGGATCTCGCTTTGCGTCTTCGGCAGCTTTTCGCCGGACGCCACCTTGAGCTGCCACTCGACCAGATCGATGCCGGTGACCATTTCGGTGACGGGGTGCTCGACCTGCAGGCGGGTGTTCATCTCCATGAACCAGAAGCGGTCCGCCTTCAGTCCCTGCGAGGCGTCGACGATGAACTCGATGGTGCCGGCGCCGCAATAGTGGATCGCCTTGGCAGCCTTGACCGCCGCCTCCGTCATCGCTTTGCGCAGCGCCGGCGTCATGCCGGGCGCGGGCGCTTCCTCGATCACCTTCTGGTGGCGGCGCTGCGCCGAGCAGTCGCGCTCGAAGAGATGCACGGCATTGCCAAAGATATCACCGAACACCTGCACCTCGATGTGGCGCGGCTTGTCGACATATTTTTCCACCAGGACGCGGTCGTCGCCGAAGGCGGCCTTCGCTTCGCGCCGCGCGCCCGACAGCGCTTCGGAAAAATCGTCGGGATGTTCGACCCGCCGCATGCCCTTGCCGCCGCCGCCGGCGCGCGCCTTGATCAGCACGGGATAGCCGATCTCGCGCGCCTTCGAGGCGAGCAGCACGATCTCCTGCGCCTCGCCATGGTAGCCCGGCACGACCGGCACGCCGGCCTTCTCCATCAGCCGTTTGGCAGCGTCCTTCAGCCCCATGGCGCGGATCGAGCCGGCCGACGGCCCGATGAAGACGAGGCCCGCCGCCACCACTTCGTCGACGAAGTCAGGGTTTTCCGACAGAAAGCCGTAGCCGGGGTGGATAGCTTCGGCGTCCGTCGTTTTCGCTGCCGCGATGATCTTGTCGCCGCACAGATAGCTTTCGCCGACGGGCGAGGCGCCGATATGCACCGCCTCGTCGGCCATCTCGACATGCAGGGCCCGGGCATCGGCGTCGGAATAGACGGCGACCGTACGCACGCCCAGCTTGCGCGCTGTGCGGATGACGCGGCAAGCGATCTCGCCGCGATTGGCGATCAGTATCTTGCCGAACATGGGACCTCCCGGATCCGCCGCGGGCAGTCACGGGTCGGCGTTCGCCCGTCTATTTCGAAGCCGCGATCTGACAATCGCCGCTGGATGCCACCTTGTAGTGCGCCCGGGCGGATTGGCAGGATTTCATTGCCATTTCCTCTGCCGCCTTTTGCGAGGATGCATTGTAGTGGGCGCCGCACAGGACGTAG
The DNA here is from genome assembly GCF_002529485.1 of Mesorhizobium sanjuanii. Classification (NCBI taxonomy): domain Bacteria; kingdom Pseudomonadati; phylum Pseudomonadota; class Alphaproteobacteria; order Hyphomicrobiales; family Phyllobacteriaceae; genus Mesorhizobium; species Mesorhizobium sanjuanii. Next base: position 708 of record NZ_NWQG01000279.1, on the reverse strand, counting down.
CCGTCTCTGACCCGCACAAAAGCCGTCGTCGCGTAGGCCGAGTGGCCGCTCGCAGCGACATAAGCCTTGTAGGCCTTTGTACACTGGTCCTTGGCGTTGCTGGGCAGGAGTGGCGAAAAACGCTTGTCGCCCTCGCTTCCAGCCAACGATCCCGCCGCCGCGGAGAAAACCGTCGCCAACGTTAGGAGCGTCGCCATGATGGATGCAGTTCCGATGTTTGGAGATATCACTGTATTCCTCTTGGGAAGTTTCCCGGCTCCAGCCTACTTGGACGCCGCGATTGCGCAGCCGCCGCTCGCCGTCTTGACTTTCCATCTCGTCAGGCCGGCCTGGCAGTTGCGAAGCGCCAGGTCTTCCGCCGCTTTCTGGGATGGTGCGTTCAGCTTCGTGCCGCAGATGATGTAGAGATCGACGACGCGCGAATAGAACGTCGTCGCGTAGGCCGAATGACCGCCCGCCGCGACATAAGTGTTGTAGGCCCTGGTGCATTCGTCTTTCGGATTCTTGGATATGGCCGGCGGGAAACGCTTGTCGCCCTCGCTTCCGGCCAGCGAGCCCGCCGCTGCAGCTCCAGATATTGCCATGACAATCAGTCCGGCCAGCGTCGGCACAGCCGCGCCCTTGATGTTCGAGAAATTCATTCCAGTCCCCTCCGGAGGCAAAAGCATCCAGTCTGATATCTATTTGGAGGCGGCGATGCTGCAGGCG
>NZ_NWQG01000278.1:0-5350 GCF_002529485.1 Mesorhizobium sanjuanii | reverse complement strand
GCTTTTGGTGGCCTGACAGGATTTCATCGCCAAGTCCTCTGCCGCCTTCTGGGACGAAGCATTCAGCTTCACGCCGCAAACAAAATACTCGACCGACCAAGCGATTGGCGTTGCCGCAAAGGCCGAATGGCCTGAGGCTGCCACATAAGCCGCATACGCCTTCCCGCAGCCTCCAGTGGTTCCCGTGGGAATTGTTACTGGAAAACGCACATCGCCCTTGCTTCCAGCCAGGGAACTGGCCGCCTCGGTGTTCTGCACCATGAATATTAGAAGTCCTGCAAGTATCGAGATAGTCGACTTGCCGAAATATTTCAGAATCATTTCTATTCCACCCCAATTTCCCAATACAGGGCAAGCAATAGCGAACGTCTTTTACAAACGCTAGCCATCTGGTACAATTTTCCTGTTTTCTGGATTGAGGAATCTCTTGGTCCATAAGTTCAGCCTTCCGCAAGGTCAGCAACGATGCGTCCGTATAGTTCGGCCATCGGCTCATCAAAGCAGCAGAAGATGACGCTACCCGGGACAGTGTTCTGTTGCAGGAAGGCGCTAACGGTGCCGACGGCGACTCGCTGGCCTCTTCCTTCGGAAAACGGTAGACGCCGGTCGAGATCGCCGGAAAAGCGATCATCAGGCAGTCGTAGTCACGCGCGATTCCCAGCGAACGCCGGTAGCAGGAGGCAAGCAGTTCCGCTTCGCCCATGCCGCCGCCTTGCCAGACCGGGCCGACCGTGTGGATTTTATGGCGTGCCGGCAGCCTGTAGCCCTTGGTGATTTTTGCGTCTCCGACCTTGCAGCCATTTAGCATCCGGCATTCGAACTCAAGCTCAGGCCCGGCTGCGCGGTGGATGGCGCCGTCGACGCCGCCGCCGCCCAGAAGCGACGTGTTGGCGGCATTGACGATAGCATCGACCGCCAGCTTGGTGATGTCGCCGGTGTGGACGCGAATCCGTTCGCCGAGATCGTTCATCGTCACATCCTGAACACGCCGAACCGTGTCTCCTCGATCTCGGCGTTGAGCGCGGCGGAAAGGCTGAGCGCCAGCACCTCGCGCGTTCTGGCCGGATCGATGATGCCGTCATCCCAGAGGCGGGCGGAGGAGTAGAGCGGGTGGCCCTCATGCTCGTATTTCATCAGGATCGGCTTCTTGAATTTGGCTTCCTCCTCCGCGCTCCATTCGCCACCCTTGCGCTCGATGCCCTCGCGCTTGACGACAGCAAGTACCGTTGCCGCCTGCTCGCCGCCCATCACCGAAATGCGGGCGTTCGGCCACATCCACAGGAAGCGCGGCGAATAGGCGCGTCCGCACATGCCGTAATTGCCGGCGCCGAACGAGCCGCCGATGATCATGGTCACCTTCGGCACGCGGGCCGTGGCGACCGCCATCACCAGCTTGGCGCCGTCCTTGGCGATACCGCCCGCCTCGTATTTGCGCCCGACCATGAAGCCGGTGATGTTCTGCAGGAAGACCAGCGGAATCCCGCGCTGGCAGCACAATTCGATGAAGTGCGCGCCCTTCAGCGCGCTTTCCGAAAACAGCACGCCATTGTTGGCGATGATACCCACCGGCATGCCATGCAGGTGAGCAAAGCCGGTGACCAGAGTGGTGCCGTAATTCTGCTTGAACTCGTCGAATTCGGAGCCGTCGACGACACGCGCGATCACCTCGCGCACGTCATAGGGCTGGCGCAGATCCGTCGGCACGACGCCGTAGAGCTCATGCGGATCATGAAGCGGCGGAATCGATTTCCGAAGCTTCAAGCTTACCGTCTTGTTTCGATTGAGGTTCCTGATGATGCGCCGGCAAATGGCCAGCGCATGCTCGTCATCCAGCGCATAGTGGTCGGCGACGCCGGAAAGCCTTGTGTGCACGTCGGCGCCGCCAAGCTCCTCGGCGCTGACATCCTCGCCGGTGGCCGCCTTCACCAGCGGCGGGCCGCCGAGGAAGATGGTCGCCTGGTTGCGCACCATGATCGTTTCGTCCGACATTGCCGGCACATAGGCGCCGCCTGCCGTGCACGAACCCATGACGCAGGCGATCTGCGGAATGCCTGCAGCCGACATGTTGGCCTGGTTGTAGAAGATGCGGCCGAAATGCTCACGATCGGGAAACACCTCGTCCTGGTTGGGCAGATTGGCGCCGCCGCTATCGACCAGATAGACGCAAGGCAGATTGTTCTGCAACGCGATCTCTTGCGCCCGCAGATGCTTTTTCACGGTCAGCGGATAATAGGTGCCGCCTTTCACCGTGGCGTCGTTGACGACGACCATGACCTCGGTGCCTTCGATACGGCCGATGCCGGCGATGAGACCGGCCGAGGAAATCTCCTCGCCATACATCGACCACGCCGCGAACTGGCCGATCTCGAGAAAGGGCGAGCCGGTGTCGAGCAATTGCGCCAGGCGCTCGCGCGGCAACAGCTTGCCGCGCGAAACATGCCGCTCGCGCGCTTCGTCCGAGCCGCCGCGCTCGACGGTGGCAGCCTTCTCCGCAATGTCGGCGACCAGCGCTCGCATCCGCTCGGCATTGGCGCGGAAAGCGTCGGAGGAGGGGGATATTTGAGAGGCGAGGATTGGCATGGTGTTACCGGATCAGTTCGATCTTGCAGCCGACATCCAGGTCGCCCCAATCGCGATCAGCGGTGACGGCAATGGCATTTTCGCGAATTGCCAGCGCCAGGCAGGCCCGGTCGCCCAGCGACAGGCCGCGATGCCGCGTCAGTTCGCGAAGCTGCCCGGCGGCGATGCCCATCGCTTCGTCGAAAACGGTGACCGGCATGCCGAGGCTCGCGAGATCATCGGCGGCCTCCTCCATGCTGCGTCCCCTGTCGATCAGCTTGGCGATGATTTCGGCCGCGTTGACCGAACTGCATTGCGCATCCGGTGCGAATTCCAAGGCGATGTCCGTGCCCTTCTCGTTGAGCAGGATCGCAAGCGCCGCCGAACTGTCCATGACGTAGGGTTTCATTTCGCCCGCTTTCTCGTAGTCCCTTCGGCGTGAAGTCGGTCCAAGCGCTTGTCGCTTCGAAGCTGTTCTTCGCGTCGCTCCTTGAGAAATTCGTCGACGACGCTTTCGCCTGGCTTCTTCAACGCCGACAATTCCGCCTGGACGCGCCTCAGATTCTGAAGCCACGACCTGACCCGCAACTCGCCGTTCTCGACATGAAGGATCAAATCCTCGCCAGGCTTCACGCCCATCTCCTCGCGCATAGCAGCGGGAATAACGAAGCGTCCGCCTTCGCCAAGTTTGACGCGCTCGCGTTTTGCCGGAACCCGAAGCGGTGTCTTCCGAGCGCCGGCATCGAACTGAGCCTGCGGGTTTTCGCTAAACCCAGTCTTTCTCGTCCCGCTCGCCATGATCTGCCTTGCTTAAAAAATCTGACATACTTCCAAAATATGGCAGAGGTTGCCTTTTCTGGCAATCTCTGGACGATTGCCACTAGAGGTTCTCCGCCATGATTTCCCGCCCGATCAGCCAGCGGCGGATTTCGCTGGTGCCGGCGCCGATCTCGTAGAGCTTGGCGTCGCGCAACAGGCGGCCGGTCGGATAGTCGTTGATGTAGCCGTTCCCGCCGAGCAGCTGGATGGCGTCGAGCGCCATCTGCGTCGCCTTCTCGGCGGCGAACAGCACGCAGCCGGCGGCGTCCTTGCGCGTCGTCTGGCCGCGATCGCATGCGGCGGCGACGGCATAGACATAGGCACGCGCCGCGTTCATCACCGTATACATATCGGCCAGCTTGCCCTGCACCAGCTGGAACTCGCCGATCGCTTGGCCGAACTGCTTGCGTTCGTGCACGTAAGGGATCGCCACATCGAGGCATGCCGCCATCAGCCCGATCGGCCCGCCGGCGAGCACCGTGCGCTCATAGTCGAGGCCCGACATCAAGACTTCGACGCCGCGTCCTTCCTCATGCAGCACATTGTCGAACGGCACTTCGACATTCTCGAACACCAGCTCGCCGGTGTTTGAGCCGCGCATGCCGAGCTTGTCGAGCTTCTGCGCCACCGAAAAGCCTGCAAAAGCCTTCTCGACGATGAAGGCGGTGATGCCGCGCGAATGGCGCTCCGGATCGGTCTTGGCATAGACGACCAGTGTCTCGGCGTCCGGCCCGTTGGTGATCCACATCTTGGTGCCATTGAGCACATAGCGGTCGTTGCGCTTTTCTGCGCGCAACCGAAGCGACACGACATCTGAGCCGGCGCCGGATTCCGACATCGCCAGTGCCCCAACCTTTTCGCCGCTGCACAGCGCAGGCAGGTATTTCTCCTTCTGCGCCGGCGTCGCCCAGCGGTTGATCTGGTTGACGCAAAGGTTGGAATGGGCGCCGTAGGAGAGGCCGACCGAGGCAGAGGCGCGGGAAATCTCTTCCATCGCTACGACATGGGCGAGATAGCCCATGCCGCTGCCGCCGAAGTCGGGATCGGCGGTGATGCCGAGCAGGCCGAGCGACCCCATCTCGGCCCACAGATGCGACGGAAATTCGTTCGAGCGGTCGATCTCGGCGGCGATCGGCGCGATCCTGTCCTGCGCGAAGCGCCGCACCAGGTCGCGTAGCGCCTCGATGTCTTCGTCAAGCCCGAAGTTGAGTGTATGCGTATACATGGCCTTCCTCCCGGCGCGTGATCCCGATTTCGGGAGGGATCACGCGCAAAATCAAACTCCTGCGGCCGCGCGTCCGAAGGAGCGCGCGGCGCTGTAGGACGCACCTTCGATTTTCGCGCCCACCAGACGCATTGTCATCGACAGATATGTCGCCGTGACTTCAGCGACCGACAGCCGCTCGCCCGGTCTGAACCAGACGATGACGCCGGTCATCATCTGGATCAGCGCCATGGCGGTGAGTCCGGTGTCTTCGATGCTGAAGGCGCCTGCCTCTGTGCCGTCTCGCAGGATGGCGCGGAGTTCCTTCTCATAGGCTGTGCGCATGCGCAGGATCCGCGTCAGCCGGTCGTGCGAGAGGCTGCGCAATTCCATGTTCGAGACATGTGTGGAATGGCGGCGCTCGATATGGAAGGCGATGTGGTTTCGGACATAGGCGGCGAGCCGCGCCTCCGGGTCAGCGGTAGCGGGGCGTATCGTCTCCCACGCTGCGGCCAGTCCTTCCATGTGCTCGCGCATCAGCGTGAACAGCAGGTCTTCCTTGGTCGGAAAATAGCGATAGAGCGCCGCGGCCTGGACGCCGACCTCGGCTGCGAGCTGGCGCATCGACATTGCCTCATAGCCGTAGCGCGCGATCAGGCCGGCTGCCGCCTCGCGGACAGCCGCCTCGGTCTTTTCCCCATCGGAACCGGTCGTACGCGCCATGGTTACCTCATCGGATGTTCATAATAAAACAAACGTTCAATTAAT
>NZ_NWQG01000277.1:0-10310 GCF_002529485.1 Mesorhizobium sanjuanii | reverse complement strand
TTTCTCTTCAATGCCAGTTGACTTCCAGCGCCTTCATCGTGTTATGGAAGCTTGCGCATCAAGCGCATCCCTTTGATGTCTGGGCCTTGAACCCTTTCGATTGGAGGCATTTCGGTGTCTTTCTTCCGCGAACCGCGCAATGGCGCGGCGTCTTTTGCCCATGATGGCATGCGAATGCCTTGGGGCCGGTCGGCGCGCGCGCCTTTTACTGAATTTCCAAGGAACTGGAGAACGATGATGACAGTACGCAATGGCGGCAGGCTGGCAGCGATCTGCGCTACGGCTATGTTGACGGCGGCGGTGTTCGTGCTGCCGGCCAAGGCCGAAACCGATGCCAAGGCGGTCATCAAGACCTATTCCGACATTGCGCTCGCCAAATACGAGGATTCGCTGACCACGGCGCAGGCGCTCGACAAGGCGGTCGACGCGCTGCTCGCCAAGCCGTCGGTGGAAACACTGAACGCCGCTCGCGAGGCCTGGAAAGCGTCGCGCGTTCCCTATCAGCAGACCGAGGTCTACCGTTTCGGCAACAAGATCGTCGACGACTGGGAAGGCAAGGTGAATGCCTGGCCGCTGGATGAGGGCCTGATCGACTATGTCGCCAAGAGCTATGGCACCGAGTCCGACGCCAATTCGCTCTATACCGCCAATGTGATCGCCAACAAGGAGATCGAGATCAACGGCAAGAAGGTCGACGCCTCGAACCTGACGCCTGAATTCCTCTCCGGCACGCTGCAGGAGGCTGGCGGCATCGAAGCCAACGTCGCCACCGGCTATCACGCCATCGAATTCCTGCTCTGGGGCCAGGATCTGCACGGCACTGGCCCGGGCGCCGGCGAGCGGCCCTACACGGACTACGATCTTGCCAATTGCACCGGCGGCAATTGCGACCGCCGCGCGCAGTACCTGAAGTCGGCGAGCGACCTTCTGGTTTCCGACCTGCAGGACATGGTCAATGACTGGAAGGAAGGCGGCGCCGCGCGCAAGAACCTCGTCGACGGCGAACCCAATGCCGGCATCTCGACCATCCTCACCGGCATGGGCTCGCTGTCCTACGGCGAACTCGCCGGCGAGCGCATGAAGCTCGGCCTGCTGCTGCACGATCCGGAGGAAGAGCACGACTGCTTCTCCGACAACACCTACAACTCCCATCTCTATGACGCGATCGGCATCCGCGCCGCCTATCGTGGCAGCTACACGCGCCTCGACGGCACCGTCGTCGAGGGGCCGTCAGTGTCCGACATGGTCAAGACCGCCGATCCGGCGATCGACAAGGAACTGTCGGACAAGCTGGATGTCACTGTCGCCAAGATGGAGGCGATCAAGGCGCGGGCGGTTGCCGGCGAGGCCTATGACCAGCAGATCGCCGAAGGCAACACCGAAGGCAACGCCACCGTGCAGGCGGCGATCGACGCGCTGATCGACCAGACCAAGTCGATCGAACGCGCCGTAGGCTCCCTGAAACTCAATGCCATCGCCTTCGAGGGCTCCGACAGCCTCGACGCGCCAGACAAGGTGTTCCAGTAAGCCAAGGTGTTCCAGTAAGCCTTGAGCACGATCCCGAAGGGCGGCCTTCAGGATCGTTCTCCATCAAAACCAGCCACACGGCGCCTGGGAACGCCGTCAGCCAGAGCAAATAAATGCTGATCTGCCATTGCAACATCATCACCGAGAAGGAGATTGAGCAGACGATCGTCGGCCTGCTGGATCAGGATCCCTGGCAACTTATCGTGCCGGCGAAGATCTATCATGCCATGCAGAAGCGCGGTCGCTGTTGCGGCTGCTTCCCAAATGTGGTCGAAACGATCATTCGGGTAACCGAGAACTACCACGCCCGCTCGGAGGCGAGCGGCGTGGACATCGTTTCACACCTGGATCGCGTCAGAGGCCTGCGCATCCAATACGGGAGCAGAACCCATGAAGGGCGAAAAGCAGATCATCGAGCGGCTTAACGAGGCTCTGTTTCTGGAGCTTGGAGCCGTCAACCAGTACTGGGTGCATTTCCGGCTGCTGGAAGACTGGGGATACGCCAAGCTGGCAAAGAAGGAACGCGCGGAATCGATCGAGGAGATGCACCATGCCGACCGGCTCGTGGCCCGCATCATCTTCCTCGAAGGGCACCCGAACCTGCAGTCCGTGGCGCCGTTGCGCATCGGGCAGAACGTCAAGGAAGTGCTCGAATCCGATCTTGCCGGCGAATATGACGCACGCACCGCCTACAAGCGGTCGCGTGAGATTTGCGAAGAAGCGGGCGACTACGTGTCGATGAAACTGTTCGAGGAATTGCTGTCGGACGAGGAAGGTCACATCGACTTCCTCGAGACGCAGCTCGACCTGCTCGCCTCGATCGGCGAGGAAAAATACGGCCAGCTCAACGCCGCATCGGCGGACGAATCGGATTAAGGACATGCGGGAATGCGGCGCCCCCTAGCATTCTTGCGCCGCTTGCGGCGGGCCGGGAATTACGGCCTGCCGTCCCTCCAAAACCCGCGATATGGATTGCTTCGCGGGCTTTCGCTTGCTGTTTTGCTCCCGCTTGCCGGCTCGGCACTGGCTGGCCCACCGGAATCGGCGGGTCTCGCCACCACCCGCACCGATCTGACGCCGAAGGATCTGGCGCGCGTCATCGCCGTCACCCGGCCGACATCGGATTTTTCCAAGCCCGAGCAATTCGAGCTGATGCAGGGCGGCGCCGGCACGTCGCGCAAGGACGTCAACCGCGACGCGTTCTCGCAATCCTCCGCCAACATCACCTTCGAGGAAGAGGGCACGTTCAAGCTCGGCAACGCGCTTTTCCGCAAGAACTGGGTGTCTTCGCCCTCCTCGACGCAGGCCTCGGACGGGCTTGGCCCGCTGTTCAACGAACGGGCCTGCCAGAATTGCCATCTGAAGGACGGCCGCGGCCATCCGCCGGAAGGCGACACTGGCACCACTTCGATGTTCCTGCGGCTGGCGCGTGATGCGAGCAATGAGGAGGAGAAAGCCGCGCTCGCCGACCACAAGGCACTCAATTTCGTCGACCCGGTCTACGGCTCGCAACTGCAGGAACTGGCGGTGCCGGGCCTCAAGGGCGAAGGCAGGATGCATGTCGACTATCAGGAACAGAAGGTGACGCTGGGCGACGGCAGCGTCGTCTCGTTGCGCAAGCCCAGCTATTCGGTCAAAGGCCTGGCTTACGGGCCGCTCGACACGCACACCACGCTGTCGCCGCGCCTCACGCCGCCGATGATCGGCCTTGGCCTGATCGAGCAGATCGCGCCGGCCGATATCCTTGCCAATGCCGATCCGGACGACCGCGACGGTGACGGCATTTCCGGCAAGCCCAACATCGTGCGCGATAGCCGTAGCGGCGAGCTGACGCTTGGCCGCTTTGGCTGGAAGGCGCAGACGCCGTCGATCCGCGAGCAGGCGGCGGACGCATTCTCGGGCGACATCGGCATCTCGACGCCCGAAATGCCGAACAGCGAGGGCGACTGCACCGCTGCCGAAAAGGCTTGTCTTGCCATGCCGAACGGTGTGCAGAAGCGCCTCGGTCCGGTCGAGGCGCCGCCGCCGGTCATGGACCTCGTCACCTTCTACTCGCAGAACCTCGCGGTGCCGGCGCGGCGCGATGTCGACACACGGCAAGTGCTCGCCGGCAAGAAGCTGTTCTACGACATGGGCTGCATCTCCTGCCACACGCCGAAATTCGTCACCCGTCGCGACGCGCCAAACAAGGCGCAGGCCTTCCAGCTGATCTGGCCCTATTCCGACTTCCTGCTGCACGACATGGGGCCGGATCTGGCCGATGGCCAGGCCGTGGGCGAGGCCACAGGCAGCGAATGGCGCACCCCGCCGCTATGGGGCATCGGCCTGACCGAGATCGTCAACGGCAATAATTTCTTCCTGCATGACGGGCGCGCCCGCACCTTGGCCGAGGCCATTCTCTGGCATGGCGGCGAGGGGCAAAAGGCGCGCGACCGCTTTGCCGCCGCCGATGCCGTCGACCGCGATGCGCTGATCAAATTCCTGGAGTCGCTCTGATGTCGAAACGCTTTTTGCCTGCGCTTGTTCTGCCGTTGGTTCTGCTCGGTGCCCACCCGGCGTCTGCGGCGGTGAAGGCCTCTGAAATCATCCAGCGCGCAATCGACGGCTTTGTCCGTCCGGCCTATGCCAGCTTGCACCAGCACGCTGAAACCTTGACCAAATCGATGGGTAATCTGTGCGCCGCGCCCTCGCAAAAGGAGCTCGATGCGGCGCGCGCCGCGTTCTCGGCCACGGTCGATGCCTGGTCGGTCGCCGAGATCATCGGTTTCGGACCGATCAAGGAGAACAACCGGCTGGAGCGCATGCTTTACTGGCCGGACCGCAAAAGCATCGGGCTGAAGCAGGTGCAGGCGGCATTGGCCGGGAAGGATCCGACCGCAACCGATCCGCTACAACTGGCCGGCAAGAGCGTCGCCATGCAGGGGCTCGGCGCCCTGGAATTCGTGCTTTACGGCGACGGCGCGGAAACGCTAGCCGGCAAGGAGGATCCCTATCGTTGCGCCTATGGCGCTGCGGTCGCCGGCAACATCGAAACGATTGCCGCCGATGTCAGCGACGCCTGGAACAAGCCTGGCGGATTTGCCGCACTCTGGGCCAATCCCGGACCGCAAAATGCGCTTTATCGCGACGGCACTGAGGCAGTGACCGAACTGGTCGGCGTCCTCATCAATGAACTGGAGATGGTCCGCGACGTGCGTCTGAAAGGATTCTTCGGCGGCAGTCCGGAGGACGACAAGCCGAAGCAGGCGATCTATTGGCGCTCGCAAAACACCGGCGCGTCGCTGGCTGGAAATCTGTCGGGCATGGACGCACTGTTTGAGGCCTCAAAACTTGGCGATGCGCTGCCCCAGGACTCGCGCTGGATGGCGGAATCGATCCATATCCAACTGGTCAACGGGGCAGCCGACGCCTCGGCTGTCAAGGGCCCGGTCGACAAGGCTCTTGCCGACCCGGCGCAACGCCAGAAGCTCGACCATTTCTCGCTGGTGACATCCAGCCTGACGACCCTGATCGGCACCCGGCTGACAGCCGAATTCGGCTTGACCGCCGGCTTTTCCTCGCTGGATGGGGACTAACCTTGAAGACGCCGCTAATCGACCGCCGCAATTTCCTCAAGGCCGCCGGCGCAGGCTTCGCCGCCGCCATGACACCCTCGGCCTGGGCAAAGACGCTTGGCACGGATGCCGTCTTCGCCACCGCCTTCGTCAGGCGCGACGGCAGCTACGGTGCGGCCATCCTGTCCGAGGCCGGCAAGCTGCTGCATGCGATCGACCTGCCCGACCGCGGCCACGACGTCACCTTCGATCCGGTGTCGAAACGTTCGGTGGTTTTTGCCAGGCAGCCCGGCACCTTTGCCGTGGTCTTCGACCACACCGGCCGCGACGCGCCGCTGACCATTGCCAGCATCCCGGGCCGGCATTTCTTCGGCCATGGCGTGTTCTCGGTCGATGGTGCGCTGCTCTATGCCACCGAGAACGACTTCGACAATGCCGCCGGCGTCGTCGGCGTCTACGACGCGCGCGAAGAATTCAAGCGTGTGGACGAATTCCCGACCTACGGCATGGGGCCGCACGAGCTTTTGCTGCTGGGCGACGGCCGAACGATCGCCGTCGCCAATGGCGGCATCGAGACCCATCCGGATTACGGCCGCGCCGAACTCAACATCGCGACGATGAAGCCATCCTATGTGCTGGTCGACAGGATCACCGGCGACCTCGTCGAAAAGCACGAGCTGCCGCCGAAGCTGCACCAATTGTCGATCCGTCACATGGATGCCGACCAGTCCGGCACGGTCTGGTTCGGTTGCCAGTACCGGGGGGCTGGCACGGACCGCCCGCTGCTGGTCGGGCGCGCCGCGCGCGGCAAGGAATTGCAACTGCTCGACATGCCGCAAGACGTGCTCTCGGGCTTCAGGAATTATATCGGCTCGGTCGCGGCTAACCCTGCCGCCGGCACTGTTGCCGTGTCCTCGCCTGAAGGCAATTCGCTGGCCGTTATCGAGACAGCCAGCGGCCGTGTCCTTGCCACCAGCGCACTGGTCGAAGTCTGCGGCGTGGCGCCGGATGGAACGAGCTTCATGGCGACGACAGGCACGGGCGAAATCGTCGAAGCGGGCGGTGCGACGCGCTCCGAGCCGGACTATGTCTGGGACAACCACATGTTGCGCATCGAGCAGGTCGCGTAGTGCTTCTGATCGCCTGACGGTTGCGTTCGTGGAACATTACCTTCAGGCGAGATCGAAGCGAAGCCGTCAAACGATTTATGCATTATCCCCTTGCGGGGACGGGCCATGGCAGGCAGAGGGGAACCACCGTTTTTCGAACCCATGCTCCAACCGGCCGCCTCATGAAGTTGCTTGCCATCGACTGTGCCGCCAATCTTTGCGCCGCCTGCGTTTATGACGCGGTGGCCGGCAAGGAGCTCGGCCGCTCGGTGCTCGATCTCGGCAAAGGGCATGCCGAGCATCTGATGGCAGTCATCGATGAGGCATTGAAAGCCGCTGGAACCGACTATGCCGGCCTTGGCGCCATCGCCGTCTCCGTCGGCCCAGGCTCCTTCACCGGCCTACGCGTTGGCGTGTCGGCGGCGCGCGGCCTGGCGCTGGCGCTGAAAATCCCGGCAATTGGTGTCACGACGCTGGAAGCACTGGCGGCGGAGGCGGTGACCACGTTTCCCGGCCGCGCGGCGCTTGCCGCCCTTGACGCCGGGCGCGAGGAAATCCACGCGGCATTCTACGACGAAGGCTCGGTTCTGCGCTATGGTCCGGCCGTGACCACGCTTTCGCAAGCCGTCGCCATGGCGGTTGACGGTTCCCCGGTTCTTGCCGGCACGGCGGCAACGCAGGTAGCGGTATCGGCTGGCCGGACCTTTGACATCGGCCCGACCTTCGACATCGGCCCGACAGGCGCCACTGCCGACATCGCCGTCTATGCCCGGCTGGGTGCTGCGCAATATGCCGATAAAAAGTGCCAAGGCGAAAAGCCAAAGCCGCTTTACTTGCGTGGAGCCGATGCAAAGCCGCAGGCGGGTTTTATTCTAGCGAGACAAGAAAACTGATGCGCATTCCTTTCCTCCAGCCGCGCCGCAGGGACTATGCGCTCGAACCGCTGACCATTGCCGACAGCCCGGCCGTTTCCGTGCTGCATCGCGAGGATTTCGTCCGGCCCTGGACAGATGGCGAGTTCGCCGCGCTGCTCGAGCAGGACACGGTGTTCGGCTACGCCGCGCGCGAGACCGGGCAGGGCGGCAAGCCGCCGGTCGGCTTCGTGCTGGCGCGGTTGGCGGCCGGCGAGGGCGAGATCCTCACTGTCGCGGTGGCGCGCTCCCATCGCCGCCAGGGGCTCGGCTGGCAATTGATGGACGCTGTGCTGCGCGAGTTGCATGCGCAGCGCGCCGAGGCGCTTTTCCTCGAGGTCGACGAGACCAACGTCGCCGCCATCGCGCTATACCGGCGGCTGGGCTTCCGCGAGGTCGGCAAGCGCGCCAATTACTACAGATCGCCGGAGCACGGCCCCACCGGCGCGCTTGTCATGCGCCGCGATCTTCGCTAGCGCAGGCCCGAAAGTGGACGCACGTAGTTCTAGAAGCTGGGACAGGGCCAGGACCGCATGATCGGAAAAATCAGGATTTCGATGGCGCTGGGCCTCGTCGTCGCCGGCTCATCGATCCTCGTGCCGTTGCAGATCCTGTCGATGAAGACCGGCTGGTGGCCGGAAACCATCATCCTCAAGATATGGCACAGAATGATCGTCAGGGCGCTGGGCATGCGCATCCATGTCAGGGGTGCGCTGTCCGACAGCCGTCCGCTGCTGGTTGCGTCCAACCACATCTCGTGGACCGACATCATGGTGCTCGGCTCCATGGTCGACGTGAAATTCATCGCCCGGGCTGACATGGAAGGCTGGCCGCTGATCGGCATGCTGTCCAAATTGCAGCGCACTGTCTTCATCGAGCGCGAGCGCAAACGTTCATCGGGCGACCAGGCGAGCGAGATCGCCAGCCGCATGGCCAAGGGCGACGCCATGGTGCTGTTTGCCGAAGGCTCGACCGGCGACGGCAACATGGTCCTGCCGTTCAAGAGTACGCTGTTCGGCGCCGCTTCGATGGCGATCTCCGAAGGTGCCGCGGAACAGGTCTTCATCCAGCCGTTGGCGATCGTCTATACACGCCTGCACGGCGTGCCGCTCGGCCGCCGCCACCGACCGATCGCCGCCTGGATCGGCGATGAGGATCTGATGCCGCACCTGAAGGTGCTGATGGCGCAAGGCGGTCTCGACGTCGAGGTTCATTTCGGCGATCCCGTTGCCTTTTCCAAAGGCTCCAACCGCAAGGAAACGGCAAGGCTGATGGAAAGCCAGGTGCGTGACATGATGCGGGCAGCACTCGCCGACCCGCGTCCGAGCCAGTAAGCCGTAACGGTACCGGGCAGAATCGTCTGTTTTTTGTCACGGAAAGGCGCTAGAAGCCGCCGGATGGATTTGAACACGATAGAGCGGAAAGACACCGACATTGCCGCCGAAAGCGCGGCGTTGCCATCCGCCGCAGCCAAAAAGGTCTTCGTCAAGACCTATGGCTGCCAGATGAACGTCTACGATTCGCAGCGCATGACCGATGCGCTGTCAGCCGATGGCTATGTCGCCACGGACGCCATCGGCGAGGCCGATCTGGTGCTGCTCAACACGTGCCATATCCGTGAAAAGGCGGCGGAGAAGGTCTATTCCGAGCTCGGCCGCATCCGCGAGATGAAGGCCGAACGGGCTCAGGCCGGGCGCGAGATGCTGATCGGCGTTGCCGGCTGCGTCGCGCAGGCCGAGGGTGCCGAGATCATCCGCCGCTCCCCGGCCGTCGATCTGGTCATCGGCCCGCAGACCTATCACCGCCTGCCCGATGTCCTGGCACGGGTGCGCGGCGGCGAAAAGATCGTCGAGACCGACTACGCCATCGAGGACAAATTCGATCATTTGCCACAGCCCAGGCGCGCCGAGATCATCAAGCGTGGCGTCACCGCCTTCCTCACCGTTCAGGAAGGTTGCGACAAGTTCTGCACCTTCTGCGTCGTGCCCTATACGCGCGGCTCGGAGGTTTCACGGCCGGTCGCGCAGATCGTCGCCGAGGCCGAACGGCTGGCGGCAGCTGGCGTGCGCGAGGTGACGCTGCTTGGCCAGAACGTCAATGCCTGGCATGGCCAAGGCGACACCAAAGGGGGCAAGACCGAGGAATGGGGCCTTGGCCGGCTGCTGTTCAGGCTGGCCGAGATCCCCGGCCTGGCGCGGCTGCGCTACACCACCAGCCATCCGCGCGATATGGATGACGAGCTGATCGAAGCCCATCGCGACCTGCCAGCGCTGATGCCTTATTTGCATCTGCCGGTGCAATCAGGCTCGGATCGCATCCTCAAGGCGATGAACCGCAGGCACACGGCGAAAGACTACCTGGCGCTGCTCGACCGCATCCGTGCCGCGCGGCCGGATATCGCGCTTTCCGGTGATTTCATCGTCGGCTTCCCCGGCGAGACGGACGCGGACTTCGAGGCGACGATGGAACTCGTGCGCCAGGTGAACTACGCCTCGGCGTTCTCGTTCAAATATTCGCCACGACCGGGCACCCCGGGCGCCGAGATGGCCGGCCATGTGCCGGAAGCGGTCAAGGACGAGCGCCTGCAGCAGCTGCAGGCGCTGCTCTTGAAGCAGCAGCAGGATTTCGGCTTGAGCCTGGTCGGCCGCACCATCGACACGTTGATCGAGAAGCCCGGCCGCCAGGCGGGCCAGAAGGTCGGCCGCTCGCCTTGGCTGCAGCCGGTTATTGTTGATGAAAAGGCCGGCGAAATCGGTGACATTATCCAGGTACGAATCACGAAGACGGGCTACAATAGCCTGTTCGCCGAGTTGGCCTGATGCATGTCGCTCAAAAGTGCCCGCGGTTTTGGGTCAACGACATGCATAGCCACAAGCCTCGGCAGATGAGGAGAGACGGTTGAGCGCTGCGGAAGTGAAGAACCTGCCCCAGAATCCACCTTCAGGGGCCTCAGATATGGCGCACATCGTTCTGACTTTCGACAACAACAAGCTTGCCAGCGCCCTTTATGGCCAGTTCGACGAGAATCTGGCCAGGCTCGAGCAGAAGCTCGGCGTCGACATCCGCTCGCGCGGCAACCAGTTGACCATCAAGGGGTCCGCCTCGGCCGCCGAACAGGCGCGGCGCGCCCTGGACAATCTCTACGGCATTCTCCAGAAAGGCGTCGACATCGGCCAGTCGGATGTCGATGGCGCCGTGCGCATGGCGAT
>NZ_NWQG01000276.1:0-10652 GCF_002529485.1 Mesorhizobium sanjuanii | reverse complement strand
GTGTTGGCAAGGCCTGAGCGATTATCCCGCGAGATTTATCGCCTATCTTCGCTCCACGAGAATTGGAGAACTGACATGACCAGGCAAAATGAAAAGGTGGCGCTGGTGACCGGCGCCTCGAAGGGCATCGGCGCCGAAATCGCCAGAAGGCTGGCACGTGACGGCTTTTCGGTCGCCGTCAATTACGCCAGAGGCGCTGAAGCCGCCGAAGGCGTGGTGCGCGAGATCGAGGCGGCGGGCGGCGCGGCGGTCGCCGTCCAGGCCGATGTCGGCGATCCCAAGGGCGTGGCGCGTTTGTTCGACGCAACCGAGCAGGCCTTTGGCGGTCTCGACGTACTGGTCAACAATGCCGGCATCATGAAGCTTTCGCCGCTCGCGCAGATGGACGACGCCGGCTTCGAGCAGCAGGTGGCGGTGAACCTCGGCGGCGTCTTCCGCGGCATGCGCGAGGGCGCAAGAAGGTTGCGCGACGGCGGCCGCATCATCAGCTTCTCGTCCAGCGTGGTCGGGCTCTACCAGCCGACCTACGGTGTCTACGCCGCGACCAAGGCCGGCGTCGAGGCGATGACACATGTGCTGGCCAAGGAACTCGGGCCGCGCGGCATCACCGTCAATGTCGTGGCACCGGGGCCGGTGGCGACCGAGCTGTTCCTCGGCGGCAAGTCCGAGACGCTGGTCGAGACGATCACCAGGATGATCCCGCTGGGCCGGCTCGGCCAGCCCGCCGACATCGCCGGCGTTGTATCGTTCCTCGCCGGACCGGACAGCGGCTGGATCAACGGCCAGGTGCTGCGTGCCAATGGCGGCACGGTCTGACCTTTCGCCAACAACCCACAGGAAATCGACATCATGCCGTTTGCAAACTTCAAGGTGCCTGAGCGCGCGCTGTCCGCCGGACAGAAGGAGGACCTCGTCCACAAGACCACAGCCCTGTTCGTCGAGATGTTCGGCGAAGACGTGCGCCCCTACACGATGGTGCTGATCGAGGAGGTCGCCGATGGCGGTTACGGTCGCGCCGATGTGGTGTTCACGATCCCGGAGGGATGAGCGGCGGACGTGAAGCTGCCAGTCACCCCCCGAGGGGAGATTGGCAGCTTCGCTGTCCTGCCAGCCTTGCAACGAGCCTGTACTGTTGCTTCATTTGAGCGAAGTAGCAGCGACAGGAGGAAACCGATGACAATCGCCAAGCGGCAGGGCCTCTGATGGCCCCAGTCAAGGTCGATCCCGCCAAGGTGCACGAATTCAAGGATGCCGAGAGCTTCCATGCCTGGCTCGGCAAGCACCACGACACGGAAACCGAAGTATGGATCAAGATCCACAAGGTGGGTTCGGGGCTGGCGTCGATCACGCCGAAGGAGGCGATCGACGTGGTGCTGTGCTTTGGCTGGATTGATGCCGTGCGCAAGGGGCTCGACGAGAAAAGCTATCTGCAGCGCTACACGCCGCGCGGCAGGAAGAGCATCTGGAGCCAGATCAACATCGACAATGTCGCCCGGCTGATCGAGGAGGGGCGGATGACCGGCCATGGGCTGAGACAGGTCGAGGCGGCCAAAGCCGACGGCCGCTGGGACCGTGCCTACAGAAGCAAGGACATGCAGATCCCCGACGACCTCCAGGCGGCGATCGACGCCGAACCGAGGGCGAGGCAGATGCTGGCCAAGCTCAGCGCGCAGAACCGCTTCGCGCTCGCCTTCCGCACCCACAACATGAAGACGGAAGCTGGACGCAGGAAGAAGATCGAGACCTTCGTCGAGATGCTGAAGCGCGGCGAGACGATCTACCCGCAGGGCAGGAAGTGAAGCCGGCTGCCGGTCGCTCAGCGGCCAGGCCCGCAAGAGGGAGCCCGCGAACAGGTTGCGCCGCTCGCCGCAACGACCGTGTCCCGGCGTGGAGGTTGCTTTCCCAACCGGTTGGTGGCCGGGCGGCGCGACCGCTTCACGCAGTCGTGACCGACTGGGGGAGGAAAGCGCCGTCATGCTACGAAAATAGCATTCTCGCACCTCGCGGGTGGATGCTAGGGTCGCTGCCCGTGCATCCCAGGCACGCAGTGGCGCGGTCCCGCAAGATGGAGGAATGGCAAGCGGGACGCTGCCCGTATTCTCAAGAAATCGGACGGTTAAGTTGAACCATCGTCAGGCTGTCGCGTTTCCCGCGTTGGCCGCAAGGGAGGAACCACTTGTGAAAGCATCATATCTCGTCTCAGTCGCGCTGCTCGCGGCGACAGCGATGCCCGCGGCAGCGGGCGAAATCTCCGACGGCAAGGTCAAGATCGGCATCCTCAACGACCAGTCGGGCGTCTATGCCGATTTCGGCGGCAAATGGTCGGTCGAGGCAGCCAAGATGGCCGTCGAGGATTTTGGCGGCAAGGTCCAGGGCGCGCCGATCGAGGTCATCAGCGCCGACCACCAGAACAAGCCGGACATCGCGTCCAACATCGCGCGCCAGTGGTACGACACCGAGCAGGTCGACGCGATCATGGAATTGACGACGTCCTCGGTGGCGCTCGCCGTGCAGGGGCTTTCCAAGGAAAAGAAGAAGATCGACATCGTCACCGGCGCGGCTTCGACCGATCTGACCGGCAAGCAATGCTCCCCCTATGGTTTCCACTGGGCCTACGACACCCATTCCCAGGCGGTCGGCACCGGCGGCGCGCTGGTGCAGCAGGGCGGCGACAGCTGGTATTTCATCACCGTCGACTACGCCTTCGGCTATTCGCTGAAGGAGCAGACCGCCAAGGTCGTCGAGGCGAGCGGCGGCAAGGTGCTGGGCGAGGTGCGTTATCCCCTGGGCTCCACAGACTATTCCTCCTTCCTGCTGCAGGCGCAGTCTTCCGGCGCCAAGATCATCGGCCTTGCCAATGCCGGCCTCGACACTTCCAACTCGATCAAGCAGGCGGCCGAGTTCGGCATCGTCGCCGGCGGCCAGCGGCTCGCCGCACTTCTGTTCACGCTGGCCGAGGTGCACGGGCTTGGCCTGCAGGCAGCACAGGGCGTCGTGCTGACCGAAGGCTATTACTGGGACCGCGACGACAAGAGCCGCGATTTCGCCGATCGCTTCTTCAAGCGCACCAACAGGATGCCGAACATGATCCAGGCCGGCACCTATTCGGCGGTGACGCAGTATCTGAAGGCTATCGACAAGGCCGCCACCGACGAGACCGAGGCCGTGGCCAAGCAACTGCATGAGATGCCGGTCAACGACGTCTTCACCGCCAACGGCAAGGTGCAGGCCGATGGCTCGATGGTGCACGATATGTATCTCTATCAGGTCAAGAAGCCAGAGGAGAGCAAGAGGGACTGGGACTATTACACCTATCTCGCGACCATTCCGGGCGACCAGGCCTTCATGAAGGCCGAGGACAGCGGCTGCCCGCTCGTCACCAAGTGACGATGGCAGCCGCCGCGGCTGTCCGGCCGGACGGCGACCAGAATCCGCCGCGGGTGGTGCTTTCCGCCCGCGGCCTCAGGCGCGATTTCGCCGGTTTCGTCGCCGTCAGCAATGTCGATCTCGACGTTCATCACGGCAAGATCCACGCGCTGATCGGGCCGAACGGCGCCGGCAAGACCACCATCTTTAACCTGCTGACAAAATTCCTGCAGCCGACCAGCGGCAGGATCGAACTGCTGGGCACGGACATCACACGGACCTCGCCGGCCAGGGTGGCGCGGATGGGCCTGGTCCGCTCGTTCCAGATATCGGCGATCTTTCCGCATCTGAGCGTCCTCGACAATGTGCGCGTCGCGCTGCAGCGGCCGGGCGGGCTGAGCTTCCAGTTCTGGCGCTCGCTGGCGGCGCTGGACGAACTCACGCCGCGGGCGCGCGAGCTTCTCTCGATCGTCGGCCTCGACGATGCGGCGAACCGGCTCGCCGGCGATCTCTCCTATGGCCGGAAGCGGGTGCTCGAGATCGCCACCACGCTGGCGCTCGATCCGAAGGTGCTTTTGCTCGACGAGCCGATGGCCGGCATGGGGCACGAGGATGTCGGCACGATCTCCGGGATCATCCGCTCGCTCGCCAAGGATCGGGCGGTGCTGATGGTCGAGCACAATCTGACTGTCGTTGCCGATCTCTGCGACTGGATCACCGTGATGCAGCGCGGGCAGGTGCTTGCCGCCGGCGACTATGCCACCGTCAGCCGCGACGAGCGCGTCAGGATCGCCTATATGGGGACGGAGCATGAGTGAGCCGCTGCTTGCCGTGCGCGACCTCCATGCCTGGTACGGCGAGGGCCATGCGCTGCACGGCGTCAACCTCGATGTCTTCCGTGGCGAGACCGTGACCTTGCTTGGCCGCAATGGCGTCGGCAAGACCACCACGCTGCGCGCCATCATGGGGCTGGTCCGCAAGCGAGCGGGAAGCGTCGTCTTCGACGGCAGGGATCTGATCGGCCTGCCGTTGCACCGCGTCGCCCATCAGGGCCTCGGCTTCGTGCCCGAGGAGCGTGGCATCTTCGCCACGCTGACGGTCGACGAGAACCTGATCCTGCCGCCGGTGGTGGCTGAGGGCGGCATGAGCATCGACGAGATCTTCGACCTCTTTCCCAATCTGAAGGAGCGCCGCAACAGCCCGGGCACCAGGCTGTCCGGCGGCGAACAGCAGATGCTGGCGATCGCCCGCATCTTGCGGACGGGCGTGCAGATGCTGCTTCTCGACGAACCGACCGAGGGTCTCGCGCCGGTCATCGTGCAGCGCATCGGCGAATTGCTGGCGACCTTGAAAAAGCGCGGCATGACGATCCTGCTGGTCGAGCAGAATTTCCGCTTCGCCGCCCGCATTGCCGACCGCTTCTATCTGATGGAGCACGGCAAAGTGCTGGAAGGGTTCCCGGTCGGCGAACTCGACGCGCGCACCGCACTGCTGCACGAGGTGCTGGGAGTATGACGGCGCCATGACGATGATCTTCGGCATCCCCATTCAGGCCCTGCTCGGACAGTTGCTGGTCGGGCTGATCAATGGCTCGTTCTATGCGATGCTGAGCCTTGGTCTGGCCGTCATCTTCGGCCTGCTGCGCATCATCAATTTCGCCCATGGCGCGCTCTACATGCTCGGCGCCTTCATCGGCTATCTCCTGCTTGTCCATCTCGGCATCGGCTATTGGCCGGCGCTGATCCTGGTGCCGCTTGCCGTCGGCGTCTTCGGCATGGCGGTCGAACGCGCGGCGCTGTCCAGGCTCTATCGGCTCGATCCACTCTACGGCCTGCTCTTCACCTTCGGCATGGCGCTGGTCATCGAAGGCGTGTTCCGGTTCTACTACGGGGTGTCGGGCAATCCCTATGCCGTGCCGTCGCTGCTTGCCGGCGGCACCAATCTCGGCTTCATGTTCCTGCCCAACTATCGCGGCTGGGTCGTGGTGGCCTCGCTTATCGTCTGCATCGGCACCTGGCTCTTGATCGAGAAGACCAGGCTCGGCTCCTACCTGCGCGCCGCGACGGAGAATCCGGAACTGGTCCAGGCGTTCGGCGTCAATGTGCCGCTGCTGCTCACGCTCACCTACGGGCTTGGCGCGGCACTCGCCGGCCTTGCCGGCATTCTGGCGGCGCCCGTCTACCAGGTCAGCCCGCTGATGGGGTCGGATCTGATCATCGTCGTCTTCGCGGTCGTCGTGATCGGCGGCATGGGCTCGATCCTCGGTGCCATCGTCACCGGCTACATGCTCGGCCTTGCCGAGGGGTTGACCAAGGTGTTCTATCCCGAGGCGTCGAACCTCGTCGTCTTCGTCATCATGGCGATCGTGCTTCTGCTGCGGCCGGCCGGCCTGTTCGGAAGGGATGCCTGAGATGAGCGAGCTGACGCTTCAAGACGAGCGCACCGCTGCCTCGGTCAGGCTGGAACGGGCCTTGGTGGCGCTGTGCATAGTGGCGCTGATTGCGGCGCCCTTCTTCGTCTACCCGATCTTCATCATGAAGATGCTGTGCTTCGCGCTGTTTGCCTGCGCCTTCAACCTGCTGCTCGGCTATACCGGGCTGCTCTCCTTCGGCCATGCCACCTTTTTCGGGGGAGCGGCCTATTTCTGCGCCTATGCCGTCAAGGCATGGGGCTGGCCGCCGGAGGCCGGCATTCTGCTCGGCATGGGTGGTGCTGCGGTGCTCGGGCTGGTCATGGGTTTCTTCGCCATTCGCCGGCAAGGCATCTATTTCGCCATGATCACGCTGGCGCTGGCGCAGATGTTCTACTTCTTCTGCGTGCAGGCGCCGTTCACCGAGGGCGAGGACGGCATCCAGGGCGTGCCGCGCGGCACTCTCTTCGGCATCCTCGACCTGAATGTTGCGATGAACATGTACTATGTCGTGCTGGCGATCTTCCTCATCGGCGTGTTCGCCATCTGGCGCATCGTCAACTCGCCCTTCGGCATGATCCTGCGCTCGATCCGCGAGAACGAAAACCGCGCCATCTCGCTCGGCTATTCGGTCGGACGGTACAAGCTTGCCGCCTTCGTCATGTCGGCTGCGTTGGCGGGCCTTGCGGGTGCCACAAAGGCAATCGTGTTCCAGTTCGCGACGCTCACCGACGTCACCTGGCAGATGTCGGGCGAGGTCATCCTGATGAACCTGCTCGGCGGTATCGGCACCATGGCCGGGCCGGCCGTCGGCGCCGGCCTCGTCGTCGGCCTGGAAAACACGCTTGCCACTTCGGGCTTTCCGGTAACCATCGCCACCGGGCTGATCTTCATGATCTGCGTGCTCATCTTCAGGCGCGGCATCGTCGGCGAACTCTATGCGCGGTGGCTGGCGCCGGCTGAAGCCGGCGGTGAACGCGACAAGGGCTGATTGCGCCGGCTCCCGCCAAGAACGGGCCGATTCATCTAACCTATTGCAAACATGATGTTTTCCACTGCCTCGCGGAGAAGGGCGCTCGAAAGTGGAAAAATAAAGGTAACTTATTGTAATTGAACAGGTTTCCGCTTTTCAAGCAAGGAAAATGGCCAGGGCCGCGGACCGAACGCCCGACGCATTGCCAGGGAGAACCTGTTCGGGTGACGCCTACGCCGCGCCGCCCGTCTTCTCGATCTCCCGCAGATAAAAGATCTTGCTCGGCTGCAGATGGTCGACGCAGAGTTGGGCCAGCACCCAATTATCCCTACGCTTCATCGCCTCGATCATGAGCCAGTGGTGCTGGCGCGAGACTTCGAGCTCCTCGCGGTCCGCCAGCGAGTTGGCCCGCACCGGCAGGCTGAGCCGCATGTAGTGATCGATCGACGACACCAGGTAGTCGTTGCCGCAGGCAGACAACATGGTCAGGTGGAAGCGGTCGTTGGTCTCATGGATGCCGCGCAGATAGTGGACGTCGACATGGGCGCTGTAGGCGCGGTGGATCTCCATCAGTTCGGCGATCAAGGCCTCGCTTGCCGGCAGCGGGATCATCAGCGCCGCCTGGCGCTGCAGGAGTTCGCGCACTTCGTAGATCTGGCGCACCTCGTCCGGCGACAGCCGCCGCACCGCCGCGCCCTTGTTGCGCTCGCGGGTGACGACGCCGAGCTTTTCGAGCTGGTAGAGCGCCTGGCGGATGGTGTGGCGCGACACCGGGAAGCGGGCGAGCAGCACGTCCTCGACCAGCCGGGCGCCGGGCTCCAGCCTGCCGAAGATAATGTCTTCCTCCAGCGCCCGCACGATGTCGGCTTCCTTGCCGCCATAGTCAGCCGGGTTGAGCATCTTCAAGTCCTCGCGCCGTTCGCAGCGGCCACTCTGACCGCGGGGCGAGCCTTCTCGCCATCAGCAGAAATCTAGATCATGATTATTGATAATATTGACCGCTTGCCCCGCGGTGAACAGACCAATCCGGCGGTTCGATCGAAACGCCATGGCCGCCGCGGTGCTGCTTGCAGTAACGTTTTCTTCTCTGATTTTGCTGCACAGTGGCGCCGATCGGAGGGCGGGACCAGGGCATGGCCGACGACAAGACGCGCAACGGTGAGTTCTGGGCGCTGGCGCTTGAACGCGCGCATCTGGGCGTCTGGGACTGGGATTTGCGGAGCGGCGACTGTTTCTACTCGCCAATGTGGTCGCAAATGCTTGGCTATGGCGAGGGTGAGCTTGCCATGACAAGCGATCTCTGGCTGCGGCTGACGCATCCCGACGATCGTGAGCAAGCGGTGGCCAGCGGCGAACGCCATCTCGCCGGCCAGACCGACTCCATCGAGACCGAGATCAGGCTGAAGCACAAGGACGGCCACTGGGTATGGGTCCTCGATCGCGGCGGCGTTGTCGAGCGCGATGCCGAAGGACGGCCTCTTCGGGTGATGGGCGTTCAAACCGACATCACCAAGCAGAAGGAAGCGGAAGCTGAGCTCGAACAGGTCAATGCGCGCTTTCGCCTTGCATTGGCGGCCAGCGGCACCGGTCTCTGGCACTACGACCTCGCTCAGCGCAAAAGCTTCTGGGATGTCCGCACCAGGGAAATCTTCGGCTTTGTCTCCGATACCGACGAGGTGCCGCGCGACCTCTGGCACAGCTATCTGCATCCCGACGACCGGGACGAGGCCGAGCTGGCCCACATGGCGCCGCTGCAAACAAGCGACGTCGTCGCCTCGCAATACCGCATCATCCGGCGCGACGGCGAGATCCGGCATATCGAATCCCTGGTGCGCTTCATCGCCGATGCACAATCGTCAGGCCAGATACTGGGCACCGTGCGCGACATCACCGAGGCGAAGCGCCGTGAGCAGGAACTGGCCCATGCGGCCCACCACGACCCGCTGACCGGTCTTCTGAACCGCGTCGCCTTCGACCGCTTGCTGGCCGACGACATCGCAAGGGCGCAGCAATTTCCGCTCGGGGTCTTCTACATCGATCTCGACTACTTCAAGGCGCTCAACGACTTCGCTGGCCACGCCGCCGGCGACCTCGCGCTGAAGAGCGTCGCCGAGGGTATTCTGGGTTGCCTGCCGCCGTCGGCGCATGCGGCGCGGCTCGGCGGCGACGAGTTCGCGCTGCTGGTGCCAGATTGTAACTCAGGCCAGGCCGAGGGGCTCGCCATTGCCGTTCTCGCGGCGGTCCGCAACGCCGACCTCGGCTCCACGGCGACGTCGCGCAAGCTCGCCGCCAGCGTCGGCATCGCCTTTGTCGAAGACCGCAACACCACCGTGGCCGATGCGCTCGCCTGCGCCGACGACGCCTGCTATGCGGCCAAGGCTGCCGGGCGCAATCGTTTCGCGGTGTTTTCCGCCGAGTCAGCATCCGGTTCCGGCGGTCTCAACGCGGCGCGGCTGGCGGCCGACACCGTCGATGCCATGGAAGATGGCAGG
The DNA here is from genome assembly GCF_002529485.1 of Mesorhizobium sanjuanii. Lineage (NCBI taxonomy): Bacteria > Pseudomonadati > Pseudomonadota > Alphaproteobacteria > Hyphomicrobiales > Phyllobacteriaceae > Mesorhizobium > Mesorhizobium sanjuanii. The sequence goes on along the minus strand of NZ_NWQG01000276.1, from coordinate 1,411 downwards.
CTGAAATTGTTCGGCCAGGAAATCCACCGGCTCGGAAAGCCCTGGCAAGAGAGCCGCCAAGTCGAAGTCCTGGCGCGGCTCGTCGGGCGCAGCGGAAAGCTGATCCAGCCGGGCGAATTCATCCCGGTGGCGGAGCGGTTCGGCATCGCATCAAGGCTTGATCGCTGGATCATCAGGACGGCGCTGTCGCTGCATGGGCCGGCGCTGAAGTCCGGGGCGCTCACGCTCGGCTTCAACCTGTCGGCGCAGACGCTGAGCGACCCGCAGCTTTGGGACTTCGTCGACGCCGCCATCGACGAGGCCGGCGCGCCGCATTTCGGCATCGGCTTCGAAATCACCGAGACGGCCGCCGTCACCAATTTCGGCGCCGCCGAAGAGTTCGTGCGCAAGGCGCGCGAGCGGCACTGCCGCGTCAGCCTCGACGATTTCGGGGCAGGGATGAGTTCGTTCGAATATCTCAGGCGCTTTCCCGTCGACCAGATCAAGATCGACGGCTCCTTCATCGAACATATCGCGCAAAGCCGTTTCGATCGCGAGATCGTCTCGGCCATATCCGCTATCGCCAGAAGCCTCGGCTGCTCCGTGGTGGCGGAAAAGGTCGAACGGCAGGACGCGCTGGAGATCCTCCAGGAGATGGGCGTTGCCTTCGGCCAGGGGTATTTGCTGCACCGCCCGGAGCCGCTGGAGGCGATCGTGGCGCGGGCAAGCGCGCAAGCGATTTCGCCGGTTGGCCGGCGGGCATAGCATTCACGCCTGGATGCCTCCAGGCGCCGCGTTGCAAAGTTCCCGGCGGTTCCGGCAAGCGGCTTCCTTTGCTTCCATGTCGATCGCGAGCACAATCATGGAACTTTTAGTTGCGGCTTATGTTCTGTTCTTGCGGTCCCGTCATTTACGACGTGGCCGCGCAGGAGGAGCGCGTCATGAACAATATTATCTGGTTGGTCGGTGCTGTGGTGATCGTATTGGTGATACTGAGTTTCTTTGGCCTAAGATAAGACAGGTGGGTGGGCGAACGTCCTCTAACGCGGGAGTTCGTCAGGGTTTTCCCGGCGGGCGATATCGGATCGACTTTGCCTTGCCAAGGGCTTGCATCGTCTCTTCGACGCTGAGCAGAACGGTGGTCTCGTACGAGCTGAGCGCTCCTCCCGCACCAATGGCAAGCATCACAGATGCCATCGAAACATTGTCCGGCGCCTCCCACAGATTCCAGCCATCGTGCTCTCCGAAAGCGTACCAGAACCCGTGCAGCTTCCCGCCCGCTGCTTCGATGTAGGTACGGGCCGCCTCACGCCGATCCTCGGGGTTTTCGATCATGCGCGCCCAGGTCTCGGGCGTATAGCTGAATTGTGAGAGATACATGGGCATGGTTCGCCTCCTGGGGCGGCCGATCCACAGCGGCTCGGCGTCGGGG
>NZ_NWQG01000275.1:0-10890 GCF_002529485.1 Mesorhizobium sanjuanii | reverse complement strand
CCCCTCAAGGGGGAGGGAGACGCCGCGCCCGTCGTCCCGATCCTCTTCTACCGCTCGATGCTGCTTGCCGCCGATGTCGCGCCCATCGATGCATTGTTCGAAGCGCTGCGACAGCGCGGCATGGCCCCCGTCCCCATCTTCGTCTCCAGCTTGAAAGACCCGGCTTCGCTGGCATTCGTCGAAACCGCGCTCGCAACCCTAAACCCCGCCGCCATCATCGCCGCGACCGCCTTCGCCTCCGGCGCCGAGCCCGGCATCGAGACCCTCTTCGACCGTGCCGGCGTGCCGGTCTTCCAGGTCATCGTCGCCACCACCCGCCGCGATGTCTGGCAAAACAACCAGCGTGGCCTCGCCCCCGCCGACCTCGCCATGCATGTCGTGCTGCCCGAGCTCGACGGCCGCATCCCCGCCGGCGCGATCTCCTTCAAGGGCGAGGTCGAAACCGATCCGGCGCTGGCCTTCCGCGCCTTCGCCAACCGGCCGGAGGCTGATCGCGTGGCGCAGGTGGCTGCCCGCATCGACGCCTTCATCCGCCTGCGGCGCACACCGCGCGCGGAACGCAAGCTTGCCATCCTGATCCCCGACTATCCCAGCGCCCCCGGCCGCACCGGCTATGCTGTCGGTCTCGATGTCCCGTCCAGCGTGCTCGCCATGCTGCACGACCTGAGGGAACAGGGCTACGCCGTTGACGGGATTCCGCAAACGCCACGTGAACTGCTGGAGATGCTGGAAAAGGGCGGGCATGGATTGGCCTTGGAGGACTACCGCGCCTTTTTGACGGAGTTACCGACGGCGGCAATTGCTGCGGCCGAAGCCGCATGGGGTAATGTGGAAGATGAGACAGGTTTGCGCGAGGCGCCCCCCTCTGTCCTGCCGGACATCTCCCCCACAAGGGGGGAGATTGGCAACTCCAGCGCCGGCTCTCTTCCAGCAGTGTTGGAGATTGGTGAAAGCAGGGATGAGGGCGCAATCTCCCCCCTTGTGGGGGAGATGTCCGGCAGGACAGAGGGGGGCGTGACAGAACGCCAACCTTCGCAGCGAATTGGCAAAAGCCAATTCCCCTTCCGCGCCACAACCTTCGGCAACATCACCGTGGCACTCGCTCCCGATCGCGGCCGCTCGGCCGACCGTCGCGCCGACTACCACGACCCGACCTTGCCGCCGCGTCATGCATTGATCGCCTTTGGCCTCTGGCTGCGAAAGTCGCTCGGCGTCCATGCCCTCGTCCATGTCGGCGCGCACGGCACGCTGGAATGGCTGCCAGGCAAGACGGTGGCGCTCAGCGAAAACTGCTTTCCCGAGATCGTCACCGGCGCATTGCCCGTCATCTACCCCTTCATCGTCTCCAATCCCGGCGAGGCGGCGCAGGCCAAGCGGCGCATCGCCGCGGTCACTCTTGGCCATTTGCCGCCGCCGCTGACCGGCGCCGGGCTCGATGAAAACCAGCAGCAATTGGAGCGGCTGGTCGACGAATATGCCCAGGCCGACGGGCTCGACCGCCGCCGCCGCGACCGGCTGGCCAGCCTGATCGTCGAAACCGCGCAAAAGACCGGTCTCGCTTCCGAAGCCGGCATTGCCAAAACCGACGCGCCCGACGAAGCGCTGCGTCGCATCGACGCCTGGCTCTGCGACCTGAAGGATTTCGCCATAAAGGACGGGCTGCACGTCTACGGCCGTTCGCCCGGCGGCGAGGCCGATCCACTTCGGCGGCAAAGTGCGGCAGCTGAAAAGGCCGCGCTACTCGCGGCGCTCGATGGCCGCCATATCAAGGCCGGTCCGGCCGGCGCACCGGCGCGCGGCCGCTCCGACGTTCTCCCCACCGGCCGCAATCTGTTCACATCAGACCCGCGCACCATGCCGACGCCGACCGCCTATGACCTCGGCAAGGCGGCGGCTGAGGAAGTGGTGCGCGGCTACACGCAGTCGCATGGCGACTGGCCGCGTTCGCTGGTCATCGACCTCTGGGGCTCGGCCTCGTTGCGCACCGGCGGCGAGGAAATCGCGCAAGGCCTGGCGCTGATGGGCTGCCGGCCGCAATGGGATGCCGCTACCGGCCGCATCACCGGCATCGAAGTGCTGCCGCCGGCAGCGCTCGGCCGCCCGCGCGTCGATGTCACATGGCGCATTTCAGGCCTGTTCCGCGACATGTTCCCAACCCAGATCGCGCTGATCGATGCCGCCGCCAATGCCGTTGCCGCCCGCGACGAAGAGGCTTCGGAAAACCCGCTTGCGGCGAGGACGCGCGCAGAGGGGAAGATAAGCCCGCGCATTTTCGGCACCTCGCCCGGCACCTATGGCGCTGGCGTCGAGGAACTCCTGTCGAGCGGCGACTGGGCCGCGCGCGAAGAGATCGGCCGCGCCTATCTCGACGCCACCTCGCATGCCTATGGCGGCGCCGAAGGCGAAGGTGTCTCGGCACCCGGCGCTTTCGCGGACCGCATCGCCGAGGCCGACCTGCTGGTCCATACCGGCGACGATCCCGGCCGCGACATCCTCGAAGGCTCGGCCGACGTCGCCTTCATCGGCGGCTTTTCGGCGGCGCTGGCCGCACTCGGCAGGAACGCCGACGTCATCGTGCTCGACACCACGGACCCGCAAAGGCCGAAGCCGCGCTCGGTCGGCGAGGCCGTGGCGCGGGTGGTTCGCGCCCGCGCGGTCAATCCGCGTTTCATCGCCGGCCAGATGCGCCACGGACCGCGCGGCGCCTCCGAATTCGCCGAGACGGTCGATCGCCTCGTCGGTTTCGCCGAAACCACGAATGCCATATCAGGCACGCTGATCGAGGCCGTGCACGACGCCTATCTCGGTGATCCCGAGGTGCGCGCCTTCATCCTGCGCGAGAATCCTTCCGCGGCAAAAGTCATCGCCGAGCGTTTCCTCTCGGCGCGGCGACGCGGGCTGTGGCATCCGCTGCGCAATTCCATCGATAACGATCTCGCGGCATTGATCGCCGAAGCCCAGGCGCTCGGGGTGGCGGCATGAACGCCTTCTCTCGCCGTGGCGCCTGCCCTGCTTTGTCGGCCCCGATGCAGACCGGCGATGGGCTGCTGGTGCGGCTCAACCCGGTCACTGGAGGATTGCCGCCAAAGTCTTTGATCACGCTCGCCCAATCCGCCTTGCGACACGGCAACGGCATAATGGAAGTCACCGCACGCGGCAGTCTGCAGATCCGTGGCCTGACACCGACAAGCGCGCGGCTGCTGGCGACGGAGGTCGATGCGCTCGGCATTGCGGTGCGCACCGGGGTTCCGGTCGAGACCGGGCCGCTGGCAGGGCTGGATCCACAGGAGGTCGCCGACCCGCGTCCGCTGGCAGAGCGGATCAGGGTGGCGATTGAGGAGGCTGGTCTAACGGCAAGGCTCGGTCCGAAGGTTTCAGTGATCGTCGACGGCGGCGGGCAACTGACGATGGATGCGGTAACGGCCGATGTCAGGCTGACTGCGGTGCAGGCCACCGCTGGCGCCCAGTGGAGCGTATCGGTTGCCGGCGACGGCCGAAGCGCGAAGCCGCTCGCGGTAGTCGATACAGATGCGGCGAGCGACATTGCCGTTGGGGTGCTCCGGATGGTTGCCGAAAAAGGCCGCGAAGCCCACGCAAGGGACTTGTCGGAGAGGCAGCTGACATCCCTCGCAAGCTGGCATTCCTTCGCGCCCCCCTCTGTCCTGCCGGACATCTCCCCCACAAGGGGGGAGATTGCGCCCTCATCGCCGCTTTCGCCAACCATCAAAGTCGCGCCAAACACTGAGTCTGCCGGACGAGAGCCGGCGGCGAAGCTGCCAATCTCCCCCCTCGTGGGGGAGATGTCCGGCAGGACAGAGGGGGGCGCGACAGAACGCCGGCCTATCGGCATTTTTGACTTAGCCGCCTCTCGCATCGCCCTCGGTATCGGCCTGCCCTTCGGCAGCATGCCGGCGGAAAAGCTCTTCGACCTCACCAGACATGCTCTCACCCTTGGCGCCACCGAAATCCGCCTGGCGCCAGGCCGCGCTCTGCTTTTCCTTGGTCAGCCGGCGGCCGCCAACCAGAGCCTTCAAAATACAGCCACCGCCCTCGGCTTCGTCACCTCCTCCGCCGATCCGCGCACCAGGATCGCCGCTTGCCCGGGCGCACCGGCCTGCGCCTCCGGCCGCATCGCAACACGCGACATCGCCGAGACCATCGCGGCGGAAAACCGCGACCTGCTCGATCCCTCGGTCACATTGCATATCTCCGGCTGCGCCAAGGGCTGCGCGCATCCCGGCCCAGCGGCGTTGACCCTGGTCGGCGGCGAAAACGGAGCCGGACTTGTCGTCAACGGGACGGCGAAGGCCCTTCCCGCCGGATACAGGCCGGGCTATGACGCCGCGCGCGGCATCGGTCGCGTCGCGGCAGCCCTGCGCAGCGCACGACTTCCCGGCGAGACCGCCGCCGCCTGCCTGGCAAGGCTTGGCGCGGCCGGTGTCACCGAGGCTTACCGACAGGAATGAGCATGCCCACCCAGGATGACATCGCCTACGACTATATCCATGACGGCACGGCGATCTACGAGCGCTCATTCGCCATCATTCGCGCCGAGGCCGACCTGTCGCGCTTTTCCGAGGCAGAGGCCGACGTCGCCATCCGCATGATCCACGCTTGCGGCCAGGTCGAGGCTGCCAGGCATTTCGTCTTCTCCAGCGATTTCGTTGCCGCCGCGCGCACTGCTTTGGCAGCCGGCGCTCCGATCTTCTGCGACGCGGAGATGGTGTCGCATGGCGTCACCCGTGCCCGGCTGCCGGCCGGCAATGAGGTGATCTGCACGCTGCGCGACCCGCGCACCGCCGAAATCGCCAAGGAGATCGGCAACACCCGCTCGGCCGCGGCAATCGACCTCTGGGGCGAGCGCATGGCCGGATCGGTCGTCGCCATCGGCAATGCACCGACCGCGCTTTTTTATCTGCTGGAAAAGCTGCGCGACGGCGCGCCCCGGCCCGCGGCCATCATCGGCATGCCGGTCGGCTTTGTCGGTGCCGCCGAATCGAAGGATGCGCTGGCCGAGAGTTCCTATGGCGTGCCCTGCGCCATCGTGCGCGGCAGGCTTGGCGGCAGCGCCATGACCGCCGCCGCGCTCAACGCATTGGCGAGGCCGGGCCTGTGAACGTGATCGCAAAAGGTCGTCCAAAGGGTCGACTCGTTGGCGTCGGTACCGGTCCCGGCGACCCTGAATTGCTGACGCTGAAGGCCGCGCGGATATTGGCCGAGGCCGATGTCGTGGCGTATTTCGCCAAGCGCGGCAACAACAGCAACGCACGCGCCATCGTCGAGGCGCGCTTCCGGCCGGATATGCTGGAGCTGCCGCTGCTCTATCCCGTGACGACCGAGATCGACAAGGACCACGACGATTACCGCTCGCAGATCGCCGATTTCTACGAAGAATCGGCCGAGAAGGTGGCCGAGCACCTTGGCGCCGGCAGGATGGTGGCGGTGCTGTCGGAAGGCGATCCGCTTTTCTACGGCTCCTACATGCATCTGCATGTCCGGCTGGCGCATCGTTTCCCGACCGAAGTCATTCCCGGCGTCACCGCCATGTCCGGCTGCTGGTCGGCGACCGGGCTGCCGATCGTCCAGGGCGACGACGTGCTGAGCGTGCTGCCGGGCACGATGAGCGAGTTCGAATTGACGCGCCGCCTCGCTGATACCGATGCCGCCGTCATCATGAAGGTCGGCCGCAACCTGCCCAAGATCAGGCGAGCACTGGAGGCGACCGGCAAGCTGACGCGCGCCGTCTATGTCGAGCGCGGCACCATGCCGGGCAGCGTCTCGATGCGGCTCACCGAAAAGCAGGACGACAAGGCGCCCTATTTCGCCATCGTGCTGGTGGCCGGCTGGTCGGCCCGGCCCGGTGCGTCGGGAGCCAAGCCGTGAGCGGGCGTTTGACCGTCATCGGCCTTGGACCCGGCAATGCCGACCAGGTAACGCCGGAAGCAAGCCGCGCTGTCGCGGAAGCCAAATTCTTCTACGGCTACAAGTCCTATCTCGACCGGCTCGAGCTGCGCCCGGACCAGATCCGCGTCGCCTCCGACAATCGCGAGGAACTCGCGCGCTCCAGGGACGCGCTGGTAAAGGCAGTCGAGGGCCATGAGGTTGCCGTGGTCTCGGGCGGCGATCCCGGTGTCTTTGCCATGGCGGCCGCCGTCTGCGAGGCGATCGAGGCCGGCCCGGCCGAATGGCGCGCCATCGACGTCGCCATCGTGCCCGGCATTACCGCCATGCTTGCCGTTGCCGCCCGCATCGGCGCGCCGCTCGGCCATGATTTCTGCGCCATCTCGCTGTCCGACAATCTGAAGCCATGGGAACTGATCGAACTGCGCCTGCTGGCGGCGGCCGGCGCCGGTTTCGTCATCGCGCTCTACAACCCGATCAGCAAGGCGCGTCCCTGGCAGCTTGGCCGTGCCTTCGAATGCCTCACCGCGATCCTGCCCGGCACCACGCCTGTCATCTTCGGCCGCGCCGCGGGCCGCCCCGACGAGCGCATCGAAGTCTATCTGCTGGCCGATGCCGACGCCGAAAAGGCCGACATGGCGACCTGCATCATCATAGGCTCGCCCGAAACCAGGATCATCAAACGCGACGACCGGCCGGCGCTGGTCTACACGCCGCGCTCCGCAGCGGGCTCCAAGGCATGATCGACCATGGCGGGCAGTTGATCGATGGTTTCGGCCGACGGCACGTCCGGCAGGGTCGGCCTGCGGATCATGACCACCTCGATGCCGAGCGTCCGCGCCGCCGCGATCTTGCCATGGGTCGCCTCGCCGCCGCTGTTCTTGGACACGACGGCGTCGATGCGATGGCTTTCCAGCAGCGCGCGCTCGTCCGCCTCGCGGAACGGCCCGCGCGCCAGCAGATAGGTCGCGTCAGGCACCGCCAGTCTCGGCTCGACCGGATCCACGCTGCGGATGAGATAATGATGCTGGGGTGCGGCCTCGAAGGCAGCGACCTCTTGCCGGCCGAGCGCCAGGAAAACGCGACGCGGCTGCGGACCCAATGCCTTTACCGCATCGGCAACGGTATCGACCAGCGTCCAGCGGTCGCCTTCGACAGGCTCCCAGCCCGGGCGGCGCAAGGCAATGATCGGCACGGCCGCTTGCCGCGCCGCTTCCGCCGCATTGGCGGAAATGCGCGCCGCATAGGGATGCGTGGCGTCGATCAGCAGATGAATGCCCGCTTCGCCGAGATAGGCTGCCAGTCCTTCGGTACCGCCGAAGCCGCCGGTGCGGACAGGCACGCCCTGCGCCACAGGGCTTTCGGTGCGGCCGGCCAGCGACAGCGTGACCTCAAGATCGGCGCGCGCGGAGAACTTGGCGGCCAGTTGCCGGGCTTCGGTGGTTCCGCCGAGGATCAGAATGCGGTGGGTCATCATGCCTGCTGAGGGTCCGCGCGGCGCCAAGCTCGACTCCAAATGGCTCACTGTCGTGGGCATCGGCGAGGACGGTGTAGCGGGTCTCGGCGACGAGGCCAAGCGGCGGATCGCCGTGGCTGAATTCGTCTTCGGCGGCAAGCGCCACCTTGCGCTGATGGCGTCGCTGATCACAGGCGAAGCCCGCGCTTGGCCAACGCCCTTCGACCCTGACATGCGCGACGTGCTGGCGCTTGCCGGCAAAAACGTCTGCGTGCTGGCCTCCGGCGATCCGTTCTTCCACGGCGTCGGCGGCACGCTTGCCCGCAAGGTGGACGCGCGGGACATGCATGTCATTCCCGCGCCGTCGTCCATCTCACTGGCCGCATCCCGCCTTGGCTGGGCGCTGCAGGACATCGAGACCATTTCCCTGCACGGCCGGCCGCTCGACCTGATCCGGCCGCTGCTGCACCCAGGAACCCGTATCCTTGCACTGACCTCCGACGCCGACGCGCCGGTAGCGATTGCCCGGCTACTGACCGAACTCGACTTCGGCGCCTCAAGGCTGACGGTCCTGGAGGCGCTGGGCGGCCCGAATGAAAAGCTGCGGAGCGCTCGGGCGAACGCCTTCGATCTCGAAAACATCAACCCGCTCAATATGCTGGCGATTGAAGTTTCCTCGACTTCGGAGGCACGCATCCTGCCGCTGACATCGGGCCTGGCCGATCATTTGTTCGAGCATGACGGCCAGATCACCAAGCGCGAAATCCGCGCCATCACCTTGTCGGCGCTTGCACCAAGGCGCGGAGAATTGCTGTGGGACATCGGCGCCGGATCAGGCTCGATCGGCATCGAGTGGATGCTGGCGCACCCTTCCTTGCGCGCCATCGCCATCGAGGCCGAGCCGACCCGCGCCGCCCGCATCGGCCGCAACGCCGCCGCCTGCGGTGTTCCCAGCCTTGTCGTCGTCGAAGGTCCCGCACCCAAGGCGCTGGCCAAGCTTGAGCAGCCGGACGCGATCTTCATCGGCGGTGGTGGCAGCGATACTGGCGTGCTGAGTGCGGCCATCAAGGCTTTGCGCGTTGGTGGCCGATTGGTCGCCAATGCCGTGACGCTGGAGATGGAAGCCTTGCTTCTGGCCCAGAACACCAAGCTCGGCGGCGATCTCACCCGCATCGCCATATCGCGCGCCGCGCCCGTCGGCGCAATGCAGGCTTGGCGCCCGGCCATGCCGGTCACCCAATGGAACTGGGTGAAGCCATGATGGTCGCGGGCATCGGCAGCCGGAAAGGTGTCAGTGCAGGCGAAGTGCTTGCCGCGGTGGAAACCGCGCTGGAAGCGCACGGCCTAGCAATGACGGCGCTCTCAGCACTCGCGACGACCGAATTCAAACGCAACGAAGAGGCTATTTTCGCTGCCGGTCGCGAACTCGGCCTCCCGGTCATAGTAGTTGATGTTGCTGGCTCCGAACCGTCGCTCCCCCTCACCCGCCCTCCGCTTCGCTCGGCCGACCTCTCCCCGAGGGGAGAGGAGATCACCACCGCTGGCGCAAGCCTCTTCTCCCCAGCGGGGAGAAGGTGGCCCGAAGGGCCGGATGAGGGGGCCTCTTTGCTCAGCCATTCCGGCCTCTCGCAGGATCTCGCCGGCACGCCCTCCGTCTCGGAAGCATCCGCGCTCGCCGCAGCCGGCGCCGGCGCGAAACTGCTCGGGCCGCGCACCGTGCTCGGGCGGGTCACTTGCGCCATCGCCATCGGCGGAGATGCGCCATGACCGTTCATTTCATCGGCGCGGGTCCGGGCGCTGCCGACCTCATCACTTTGCGCGGCGCCAAGCTGTTGGCCAGCTGTCCGGTCTGCCTCCATGCCGGTTCGATCGTAGCACCTGAACTGTTGCAGCACTGCGCGCCAGGGACAAAGCTGATCGACACCGCGCCGATGTCGCTCGACGAGATCGAAGCGGAATATCTCGCCGCCCACAAAGACGGCCACGATGTCGCCCGCCTGCATTCCGGCGACCTGTCGGTCTGGAGCGCCGTCGCCGAGCAGATCCGCCGGCTGGAGAAGCACGGTATCCCCTACACGCTGACGCCGGGCGTTCCCTCCTTCGCCGCCGCCGCGGCAGCACTTCGCCGCGAGCTGACCATTCCCGAAGTCGCACAGAGCCTGGTGCTGACGCGCGTCTCCGGCCGTGCCTCGAAGATGCCACCCGGCGAGACGCTGGCCAGCTTCGGCCGCACCGGCGCCACGCTCGCCATCCACCTCGCCATCCACGCCATCGACCGTGTCGTCGCCGAGCTGACGCCGCTCTATGGCGCCGACTGCCCGGTGGCGGTGGTCTTCCGCGCCTCCTGGCCCGACGAGCGCGTGCTGACCGGCACGCTGGCGACCATCGAGGCGCAGCTGGCCGCCGATCCGATGGAACGCACGGCAATTATCTTCGTCGGCCGTTCGCTGGCGGCGGAAGGGTTCGGCGAGAGTTCACTTTACGACGCCCACTACCAGCGGCGTTTTCGCGGACGGGACGGATTGTGAGCGAAGGGACCAAGGAAAACGGCCGGCTCGAACAGGCGCTCGCGCGGCTGAACTTCAAGCCGCGCAGATTGGAGCCGGGCCATGTCTGGCTGGCCGGCGCCGGCCCCGGCGATCCCGGCTGCCTGACGCTGGAAGTGCTGGCGGCGTTGGCGGAGGCGGATGCTCTCGTCTACGACGCACTGGTCTCCCCCGATATCGTTGCCGTCGCCGAACGTGCAGAGCTGTTCTATGCCGGCAAGCGCGGCGGCCAACCGTCGATGAAGCAGGACGACATCACGGCGCTGCTGGTGCGGCTGGCGCGCGAGGGCCGCCGTGTTATCCGCCTGAAGGGCGGCGATCCCTATATATTCGGCCGCGGTGGCGAGGAGGCGCTGGCGCTGGCGCGCGAAAATATCCCGTTCCGCGTCCTGCCCGGCCTGACTTCGGGCCTGAGCGCGCTTGCGGCTACCGGTATACCGGCCACCATGCGCGGCATCAACAAGGCCGTCATCCTGGTGACCGGTCATGCCGCCGGCACCGATGACGATCTCGACTGGGCGGCGATCGCGCGCACCGGCCAGCCGGTCGTCGTCTACATGGGCATGGCTAATCTCCCAATTATCGCTGCATCCATCCTCGAGGGGGGGCTGCCGCCGTCGACGCCGGCGGCGGTGATCGTCGCCGCGACGACGCCGCAGGAGCGCATCGTCGTCGCCACGCTCGCCACCATTGCCGAGGAGGCGGCGGCAGCCGGCCTGTCGTCGCCCGCGCTGATCGTCGTCGGCGGCATCGTTGCGATGCGCGCGGCACTAGCGGGCGAAGCATGACCCGCGCCATCATCATCGGCGCGCCGCGCTCCGGTTCGGGCAAGACCAGCGTCACCATCGGCATCTTGCGCGCGCTCGCCAGGCGTGGGCTGAAGGTGGGCGGCGCCAAGTCCGGCCCCGACTATATCGATCCCGGCTTCCACACCGCCGCTACGGGTCTTTCCGGCGTCAATCTGGATAGCTGGGCGATGTCGCCTGC
>NZ_NWQG01000274.1:0-11173 GCF_002529485.1 Mesorhizobium sanjuanii | reverse complement strand
TAACCCGCCCCTGCTAAAGCGCGCGGCATGACCACGCCGCTCGACCACATCCGCAATTTCTCCATCGTCGCCCATATCGACCATGGCAAATCCACCCTCGCCGACCGGCTGATCCAGTCCACCGGCGGGTTGGAGCTGCGTGACATGAAGGAGCAGGTGCTGGACTCGATGGACATCGAGCGCGAGCGCGGCATCACCATCAAGGCGCAGACGGTGCGGCTGAAATACCGCGCCTTGAATGGCGAGGATTACATCCTCAACCTCATCGACACGCCCGGCCATGTCGACTTCGCCTATGAAGTGTCGCGGTCGCTGGCCGCCTGCGAGGGCTCGCTGCTGGTCGTCGATGCCAGCCAGGGCGTCGAGGCGCAGACGCTGGCCAATGTCTACCAGGCCATCGACAACAACCACGAGATCGTCGTGGTGCTGAACAAGGTCGACCTGCCCGCCGCCGAGCCCGAGCGCATCCGCGAGCAGGTCGAGGAGGTGATCGGCATCGACGCCTCCAACGCCGTGCTGATCTCGGCCAAGACCGGCCTAGGCATTCCCGACGTCTTGGAGGCCATCGTCCATCAATTGCCGCCGCCGCGCGAGGGCGACATATCAGCCCCGTTGAAAGCCATGCTGGTCGATAGCTGGTACGACGCCTATCTCGGCGTCATCGTGCTGGTGCGCGTCATCGACGGCGTGCTGAAGAAGGGCCAGACCATCCGCATGATGGGCACCGGCGCCAAATATCTGGTCGAGCGTACCGGCGTCTTCACGCCGGCCCGCATCAATGTCGACGAGCTCGGCCCCGGCGAGTTCGGCTTCTTCACCGGCTCGATCAAGGAAGTGGCCGACACCCGCGTCGGCGACACCATCACCGAGGACAAGCGCGCCACCGCGCATGCCCTGCCCGGCTTCAAGCCGGCGCAGCCGGTGGTGTTCTGCGGCCTGTTCCCGGTCGACGCCGCCGATTTCGAGGACCTGCGCGCCGCCGTCGGCAAGCTGCGCCTCAACGACGCTTCTTTCTCTTATGAAATGGAAACCAGCGCCGCGCTCGGCTTCGGCTATCGCTGCGGCTTCCTCGGCCTGCTGCATCTCGAAATCATCCAGGAGCGGCTGGAGCGCGAGTTCAACCTCGACCTCATCGCTACGGCACCGTCGGTCGTCTACCACTTGCAGCTCACCGACGGCACGGTAAAGGAACTGCACAACCCGGCCGACATGCCCGACGTGGTGAAGATCTCGGCGATCGAGGAGCCATGGATCCGCGCCACCATCCTCACCCCCGACGATTATCTCGGCGGCATCCTGAAACTCTGCCAGGACCGGCGCGGCATCCAGGCCGATCTCTCCTATGTCGGCAAGCGTGCCATGCTGATCTACGACCTGCCGCTCAACGAGGTCGTCTTCGATTTCTACGACCGGCTGAAATCGATCTCCAAGGGCTACGCCTCCTTCGACTATCACCTGACCGACTACCGCGAGGGCGATCTGGTCAAGATGTCGATCCTGGTCAATGAGGAGCCGGTCGACGCACTGTCGATGCTGGTCCATCGCACGGCGGCGGAAAAGCGCGGCCGGCAGATGTGCGAGAAGCTGAAGGAGCTGATCCCGCACCATCTCTTCAAGATCCCGATCCAGGCCGCCATCGGCGGCAAGGTCATCGCCCGCGAAACCATCTCGGCGCTGCGCAAGGACGTCACCGCCAAATGCTACGGCGGCGACGTCTCGCGCAAGCGCAAGCTGCTCGACAAGCAGAAAGAGGGCAAGAAGCGGATGCGCCAGTTCGGCAAGGTGGATATCCCGCAGGAGGCGTTTATCCAGGCGCTGAAGATGGGGGATTGAAGTCGCTGCCCCCGTTCAATCGCGGAAGAGTAAGAGTGTTGCCGAAGGCCACAAAAGCCAACCATCTGGCTTTTCGAGCGACAACGGGCGATGCCATTCGATTCCTCGCGCAAAAGTATCCGAGTGGGCGAATCGCCACGAACGCTTTCTACCGAGGGTTGCTCGCACGACCTCTTTTGTTCTCGTCAGAACAGGGAAAGCGTTTAAGACTCATCCGTGACTTTGCGCTAACCTGCTGAAAAAAATAAAGAAATCGTCGAACGGCAGTTGGACAAGGCCTGATTCCATAATAGAATGTCGTTGTCAAGCCTTAATCGTTGAGCTACCCTATACAAAAAGGGTCTTGACACGTGGAATCACGGAACTCGAAAGGCAAGCTGAGCTTCTCAATTGCAGTGCCAAAAGGTGCACAGCGATTCAGGGAGCTTATTGTCTACATTTCGCGCAAATGTGAGGGCGACGCTTGGTTTGGTGCTACGAAACTAAATAAGATTATGTACCACTCGGACTTCAGAGCTTTTGAGCGATTTGGGGCGCCCCTTACAGGAACACCCTACTTCAAACTTAAAAAGGGCCCCGCACCAAAAGCGTTGATGATCTTTCGACGTCAACTCGAAGAGGAAGGGGCTATTAAGATAGCGAAGGTAGATATTGGAGGGGGCAGGGAGCAGATACGCACTGTTGCGTTGCGCGATGCGATCACGGATCATTTTTCCGTTGATGAACTCCAACTCGTAGACGAAGTTATCGAAGAGCTTTGGAACCAGAATGCCGCTGAAGTTAGCAACGCCAGCCATGATATCCGATGGAAGGTGTTAGAGCTTAAGGACGATATTCCGTACGAGTTTGCCTACCTTTCAAATGAAGACGTGACTTCGCAAGATATCGCGCGGACCCATGAGTTGGCTGCCGAACATGGATGGCTGGAACGTTACGGAAGACCCTAGTTTTGAGCCATCTGTAATAGGTTGTGGCGGCTATGCGATTGTGGACGAGGTCCTAACGGCCATCGACTATGCGTTACACCGCAATCCTCTAGGCTTTCCGTCCGTGCCTGGTATGCCAAATATCAGGCTTGCGAAAACCTCGCTTCGAATCCGTGATGGATTTATCATACCGGCTTTAACGCTGAGATTTTGGACAGACGCGCATTCGCGAACCGTCTTCAAGCTTTATGTAGAGATTTCGAAGCCCGAAGAAATGAAGCACTGGGATGACGATGAAATCCCTTTCTAAGCCGATAATTCCGCGAGGCCCCCCGAAAACTAAAACCGAGATCAGCGCGTAAAGGGGCGCGTAAAGCGACCCTCAAATCGCCCAGGTATCATATCCGCTGCATTCAAGGCACCGGCTACGTCATCGCGCGATCGATACTTGTTGCCGGTGCTCAGATTGATACCCAAAGACTTAAGGGCGTCCCTCAATTCCAAAAGCTTGACTGCATCAATGATCCGAAAATCATTTGCAGGAGAAGCTTCGACACCAAATTTGAACTTCGGGTGGATCATTATCGGGAGTGCGGAGTTAGCCGGAGGGTAATTTTGGCCAAACCAGGAAACAGACCCTAGTAGCTGATTGCAATCTGCCTTTGAAATATATTCGGCTATGGTAGCGCCACTTTTGCATTCGATTACGAAATAACGATGCGCCCCGACACCCCAAAGGTTGTCGGGTCCCTTCCCAGTTTCGATCTCAGGTCTTTGTGCTGCGAACCCGACAAACTGGCCAATGCTGTGTACCGCGGCTTCGAACCTTTTTGTCGCGAGCGGATCCCATTCCAGATCATCCAATAGGGCGTTCATCCAAAGGACCAGATCGTTGCCATCCGGAAACCTAGCCATAAACTTCTGCGCATCGAAAAACTGGTTGTCTGGGGTGCTCAGCCTCTTATATTCGATGCCTGCCATAGGTTTGATAACTCTATTATTAAGAGCTACTGCAGAAAGTAGAATCTTCTGCGATTCCACCCGATCGATATAGTTGTAGTATTCCGCCAACAGCTGCTTTAAATACCCCTTAACTCTGTCCTCAGGGGCGGCGTTTATGGCAACTTGCATTGCCTCTACAGATCGGTTGTACTGGCGGATACGAGCAAAGTCGAAGGCGGCCCGCTGACCACCTACATATTCCTCCATGTAAAAATAGTTGGTATCTGGCGCCTGAACGATCGCTTCTTTAGAGATCCTAATCCAATCAGCATCACCGACAAAAGAATAATTCAGGATAGGCCCAAGGTCCGCCATCCTATTTAAGATTATTTGCTTAGCGAGCTGGCGGGCTACTTTAAGCTGCGCTTTGGTAATCTCGGTAAAGAACTTTGCAGTCTCATGGAAATTGATCGCCTTAGATAACCCAGAGCCCCACAATAGCACGACGCATCGGTCTTCGCTGGATCGAACACCCCGACCCATGCCCTGTTCAATTCGTTGGACCAACTCAATATTCGAACTGGTGGTTCCCTCAAGTGCTGCGGCGTTCACTCGGGCTATCAAACTCGAATAGCTCGGAACTCCGTCGAGAACGAGCATTTCGCAGGCTGTCCCGGGAAGGTCTACGCCATCATATTTGTTAATCAGAACAGCAAGCCCTAGATGGCCGGCTTTCAGTTTTTCCACGCCGTCATGAATGTTATCTTTGTTGAGCACCGCGGCCGCAACGTCTTTCCATTGGTTCGCTTGATTTGTTGAGGGAACAATAACGACGACATTTCGGCTCTTCGCGACCTCCGCGCAGAACGCCTTTAGGTCGTCAAATTTGATATCCCGATTTAGCTCCTGGGGCGTGATTATCATCCTCACGCCCATATCACCGGCCCCTCTGGGCTTGATCGGCTTTGAAATGGCACTAGCGTCCGCACGAAAGTGGGTAACTAGGATCCCGTCGTTCGCCAATGTTGCTGTCATAAAAATCTTGCGACGGGCGGCGCTTAACGAGGGGATCACATCGATTGGAATACAGCGAGGAGCAATTTCAATACGTTTCGCTGTAACTGCGCATTGGCAGAGATCGATCACGTCAATCAGAAGATCGAGCTTGAACTGCAGGTCATCCAAACCTCTATTTTTAATAAGCAAACTGGCGACGTCCGCGGATCGATCCTTCCAAATCCAGTAGGGAAGTTCGCAAAGCACTGCTGGATCACCGCTAAGGAGGCGGGAGTGTTCTATCGCATTATATTGTCTGAGAGATTCCGAAAAAAGATTCCAAAGATCCTTGTAGAGCTGCGAATCTGATTTAGCCTCAATCGTAAATTGCTCCTCAATGCTTTGAAGGCACGCGTGGGCGTCATCTATAACAACCACTTCGAGCGGGATTTTCTTTTCCTTGACACCAAATACAGATCGCCCATTAACAATCTTACGAATATTGGTGACGAGTATACTGTCGCCCCTCATAAATGCCATATCGTTTTCAGAGTCGGTTGTGGAGATACCAAGTGCTGCCGCCTCGGCCAAAACCTGTGACGTTAAATACTTGTCCGGTGTGATGTAAACCGCAGGACGGAACCCTTCATTTAGACTGCTTTTCAATGCAAGTAGCCCGACCAAAGTTTTACCAGACCCGGTGTTCATCTTGATGGTTAGGTCATGTTCGCCACGCCGCCCAAACCAACCATCGAGAACTTCTGCTTGCTCGTCTGATGGTCGTTTAAATTTCGGATTTCGAGTCAATGTGGTAAAAATTTTCCGCGGCTCGATAATCGTACCGTCACCGCCACCGCCTTTAAAAAGATCAAAATTAATCAAGTTGTCCTCCGACTTCCAAATTGATCGGCAAGTTAGCTTGGGGCACATCCTAAACACAAAGAAAGTCACTGAACACTGCGGTTACAGGCACTGATCAAGGATTTCCTGTTTGATCGGTGAAGTCGAGTTGAATGATCTCTCGGTCTCTCTCTTTAGGCGAGACGCCGGTGATCCTTAGCGCCCCCCTCTGCCTTGCCAGGCATCTCCCCCAGATTAGGCGCCCGTGGCCCAGCGCTCGCGGCTTTATCCGCCACTCCGTATCGGCTAAGGGGCGGGGACGAAATTCGCCGGACCCGCCAATGACCGCCAAGCCCAAATCCGCCCCGCTCTTCCTCGGCATCGACACCGGCGGCACCTACACCGATGCCGTGCTGTGGTCGGAGGCCGGCGGTGCCCAGGGCAAGGTCCTGGCCAAGGCCAAGGCGCTGACCACGCGCCACGACCTTGCGGTCGGCATATCGGGCGCGGTCGATGCGGTGCTGGAGAAATCCGCCACCGATCCGGCCGCGATCAAACTGGTGTCGATGTCGACGACGCTCGCCACCAACGCGCTGGTCGAAGGGCAGGGCGGGCGCGTGGCGCTGGTGATGATCGGCTTTTCCGAAGGCGATCTTGCCCGCGACGGGCTGAAGGCGGCACTTGGCACCGACCCCGTCGTGTTCTGCCCCGGCGGCCATGACGTGCACGGCAATGCCGCAAAACTCGATCTTTCCGGGCTGGAGGCCGCCCTGCCGGAACTCGGTAAATCGGTGTCCGGCTTTGCCGTCTGCGCCTACTTTGCCACCCGCAACCCGGCGCATGAGATCGCCGCTCGCGAACTCATCCGCGAAAAAACCGGCCTGCCGGTCACCGCCAGCCACGAATTGTCGGCCAAGCTCGGCGGGCCGCGCCGGGCGCTGACCACGCTGCTCAACGCCCGGCTGATCTCGATGATCGACCGGCTGGTGGCGGCGACCGAAGGGTTCTTGGCCGCCCGCAAGATTGCCGCGCCGCTGATGGTGGTGCGCGGCGATGGTGCGCTGGTCTCGGCCGCCTTTGCCCGCCAGCGGCCGATCGAGACCATTCTTTCAGGCCCCGCCGCCAGCCTGGTCGGCGCCCGCCACATGACCGGGCTCGACAATGCCATGGTCTCCGACATTGGCGGCACCACCACCGACGTCGCCGTGCTCGACGGGGGCCGCCCCAGGCTCGACCCGGAAGGCGCCACGGTCGGCGGCTTCCGCACCATGGTCGAGGCGGTGGCCATGCGCACCTTCGGCCTCGGCGGCGATTCCGAAGTGGCGCTGGAGGATGGCGCGCTCAACCCGAAGATCCTGCTCGGGCCGCGCCGCCTGGTGCCGCTGGCGCTGGCCGGCATGGTGCATGGCGAAGCCGTCACATCGGAGCTGGAGCGCCAGCTGCGAGCGCCTAACACCGGCCGCATGGATGGCCGTTTCGCCGTGCGCACCGGCGTGCCGGAGCGGCTCGCCGCCGGCCTCACCGCGCCGGAAGCAAGGCTCTATGAAGCGATCGGCAGCGTACCGCTGGCGCTGGACAGGCTGCTCACCTCGAACGCCCAGAACGCTACCTTGAACCGGCTGGTCGCGCGGGGGCTCGTGCACATTTGCGGCTTCACCCCCTCCGATGCCGCCCATGTGCTGGGCAAGCAGGCCAATTGGGATGCGGCGACCGCCCGGCTCGGCGCCGAGCTGTTCGCCCGCAAGCGCGACGGCCGCGGCCAGTTCATCGCCGCCATGCCGGAGGCGATCTCGGAACGGGTGCTGCTGACGCTGACACGCTGGTCGGCCGAATACATCCTCGAAACCGCCTTCGCCGAGGATGGGCTGGACGGCGCCGCCACCGTGGCGCATGCGCTGGTGCAGCGCGCCGTCGATGCACACCCCGGCATCGCCCGGCTCAGCGTCGCGCTCGACCGTCCGGTCATCGGTCTCGGCGCCTCGGCGCCGCTGCATTATGCCGGCCTCGCCGAACTGGTCGGCAATGACTGCGTCGTGCCCGAAGACACCGACGTCGCCAACGCGCTCGGCGCCGTCGTCGGTCAGGTCCGCGTCTCGGCCGAGGCGCGCGTCAGCCAGCCCAAGGAAGGGCTGTTCCGTGTTTCGTCCGGGGAGACCGTTCGCGATTTTCTCGACGAGGCCACAGCGATCGCGGCGGCCGAAACCGATGTGCGGACGATCGCCGCCCAGCGGGCGAAGGACGCCGGCACCGACAGCGCCGAGATCGAGGTCGCCACCGAATTCCGCGTCTCCACCGTCGAAGCCCAGCGCATGTTCATCGAGGCGCATGTCGTGGCGGTGGCGTCGGGAAGGCCGAGGATCGCGGTGTGAGTGCCCTTTTCCTTCTCCCCGTTCACGGGGAGAAGGTGCCCGGAGGGCGGATGAGGGGGCAGCGCCGACGAACGCGGTTTCACTGCGCGCGCAGGTGCTGGTCGCGGAATGCCTGGTGGATGGCGAGCCACCGACAGACCGTTGCCTTGTCGGGGCATATCGTTGGAGAGACAGATTTTACGGAGGCTTTCCCGATTGGTGAGCCGTTCGCAGATCTTGTCCGCCATCTCCTGCGAATAGTCTGTCGGTCGCCCTGCCATTGGAGATTACTCAAAGCGCGTGGACATAGGTCTAACTCCTTTGAGGTTAGCAAGGACGGTGTTTTGCTGCGCGGCTCAAATCGAGAGAGGGACCCGCCAGCCTGTTCCGCTATGCAGAAATGTGCTTTCTTCGATTCAAATTGGGAGAGAAAAATGAAGTTGAGCCTTGCTTTTTCTGCTTTCACCGCAGGACTATGCTTCGCAATATCGACCGCCTCAGCCGGACAAGGAGAGCAGAACAACATCAATTGGTTGGCCGGGAAAGACGACGCTTATTTGAGGAAGGTTGCCGCAATGGCGGGCGATCTGAACGGCGTATTTAAAAGATGTCGATTAAGGCCGAACGAGGATGGAAAAGCGATCATAACCGTTCCAGTCCTTTTGTACGACGGGATGGATAAACATATGACGCCCAATAGGCCTAAGTTCCAGAGGGCCATCCACGCCTATGAAAGAGCTTACGCGATAGCGGTTCAGAGGGCAGGAGACTGTAAAGCCGAGAAGGCCAGGCACCCGAACCTCTATCGGTAGAGCAGTCGGGATATAGCTTCTTCCGGGGCTGGGGTGGCGATCTTGCCCCCACCGCCCCGGCTGATGACTGTGAAGCCGCAACCTCACATAAAGCCGCGCCGCCCCTCATCTGGCTGCCGCCATCTTCTCCCCGTTCTACGGGGAGAAGGACGCTGTCGCCACCGCCTTCGCCAATTGGCCTAAATATCCCACCTTCACCCTAAGCTGAATTGACCCTGCCAGCCCAACATGCCAAACGCCCCGCAAAGCCTTCGCCTGGAGAAGCCCTGATGACCGATCGCATCGAGATCGCCGGATTGCGGATTGCCCGCGAATTGCACGACTTCGTCGCGCACGAAGCGCTGCCCGGCACCGGCATCGAGGCGGAAGCCTTCTGGGCGGGCTTTGCCGCCATCGTTAGCGATCTGGCGCCGAAGAACCGGGCGCTGCTGAAAAAACGCGACGCCATGCAGGAGAAGCTCGACGGCTGGTACCGCGACAATGGCGCGCCGGTCGACATGGAGGCCTACAAGGCTTTCCTCAAGGAGATCGGCTATCTCGTGCCGGAAGGGCCGGCCTTCTCGGTCGCCACCGGCAATGTCGACCCGGAGATCGCTTGGGTTGCCGGGCCGCAGCTGGTCGTGCCGGTGATGAATGCGCGCTATGCGCTGAACGCCGCCAATGCCCGCTGGGGCTCGCTCTATGACGCGCTTTACGGCACCGACGCCATCCCCGAGACCGGCGGCGCCGAAAAGGGCAAGGGTTTTAATCCCGCGCGTGGCGCCAAGGTCATCGCCTGGGCCAAGGACTTCCTCGACCAGTCCGTACCACTGACGTCAGGCAAATGGGCAGGGGTGAACGGGCTCTCAGTCGCCAATGGCATGCTGCGGCTGGGCGAGGGCGCCGGCGCCACAACGCTGGCCGACCCGAAACAATTTGCCGGCTATCGCGGCGATGCGGCCAATCCCGATGCCGTGCTGCTGGTCAGGAACGGCTTGCACATCGAGATTACAATCGACCGCGCCAACCAGATCGGCCGCACCGATCCGGCGGGCATCGCCGATGTCGTGCTGGAATCGGCGCTGACCACCATCCAGGACTGCGAGGATTCGGTCGCGGCGGTGGATGCGCAGGACAAGGTCGTGGTCTACCGCAACTGGCTCGGCCTGATGAAGGGCGACCTGGCCGAAGAGATCACCAAGGCTGGCAAGACTTTCACCCGCAAGCTCAATCCCGACCGAGCCTACACCGCGCCCGATGGCGGCGCACTGTCGCTGCCCGGCCGCTCGCTGATGCTGATCAGGAATGTCGGCCACCTCATGACCAATCCGGCGATCCTTGACCGCGACGGCAACGAGGTGCCGGAAGGCATCATGGACGCGGCCATGACGGCGCTGATCGCGCTGCACGATGTCGGCCCGAAGGGACGCCGGCAAAATTCCCGCGCCGGCTCGATGTATGTCGTGAAACCCAAGATGCACGGACCGGAGGAGGTCGCCTTCGCCGTCGAGATCTTCGACTGCGTCGAAGCCCTGCTCGGCATGGCCAAGAACACCATCAAGATGGGCATCATGGACGAGGAGCGGCGCACCACCGTCAACCTCAAGGAGGCGATCCGCACGGCAAAAGACCGCGTCGTCTTCATCAACACCGGCTTCCTCGACCGCACCGGCGACGAGATCCACACCTCGATGGAAGCCGGCCCGATGATCCGCAAGGGCGACATGAAGCAGGCCGCCTGGATTTCCGCCTATGAGGCTTGGAATGTCGACACCGGCCTGGAATGCGGTCTGGCCGGCCACGCCCAGATCGGCAAGGGCATGTGGGCGATGCCGGATCTGATGGCGGCGATGCTGGAACAGAAGATCGCGCATCCGAAAGCCGGCGCCAACACCGCTTGGGTGCCGTCGCCGACGGCGGCGACGCTGCACGCCACGCATTACCACAAGGTCGATGTGCAGGCTGTGCAGGCGGCGCTGAAAAGCCGGCCCAAGGCGAAGCTCGACGACATCCTCTCGGTGCCGGTGGCGGTGCGGCCGAACTGGTCGCCGGCCGACATCCAGGCTGAGCTCGACAACAATGCGCAAGGCATTCTGGGCTATGTCGTGCGCTGGATCGACCAGGGCGTCGGCTGCTCCAAGGTGCCTGATATCCATGATGTTGGCCTGATGGAAGACCGCGCCACGCTGCGCATCTCCTCGCAGCACATCGCCAACTGGCTGCACCACGGTGTGTGCACCGAAAACCAGGTGATGGAGACGATGAAGCGCATGGCGGCCATCGTCGACCGCCAGAACGAGAACGACCCGCTTTACCGGCCGATGGCGCCGGATTTCGAAAACTCCATCGCCTTCCTCGCCGCCTGCGACCTCGTCTTCAAGGGCCGCGTCCAGCCCAACGGCTACACCGAACCGGTGCTGCACGCACGGCGGTTGGAACTGAAGGCGAAAGAGCAGGCGGGCTGAGGTTCCCCTCCCCCTCGAGGGGAGGGTGGCCC
>NZ_NWQG01000273.1:0-3806 GCF_002529485.1 Mesorhizobium sanjuanii | reverse complement strand
TTGTTGCCCTAATGTAACAATGAGGCTCAATCTTCCCAAATAGGCTGTTTTCGCGCCATTTTGAGCGGTTTTTTCTGATTTTTTTCGTCGATTTTCGACCAGAAGCCTGCATTCCGCTTCTGTTGCGAACGCGTGGACTTTGTCGAAAATGCGTTCGATCGAGGCGTACGTGTACACGGCGCGAATTCGTTGTTGCACCATTAACCTGAATTGGTTCTAGCTTCGACCCACCAATATTCGGGGAGGAGTTTCGTGAACAATTTCCGTCTGAAAGCACTGTCGGGGGCGGGGTGCTTTTCGCTGGCTCTGATGGGGGCGGCGCATGCCGGCGGCCTCGAGCGCGGCGGATACAATATCGATCTTTTGTTCGATCCGGCGCAGATCACCGGCGAGGTTTCCGGCACCTATGTGATGCCGCAGCGCGATCTCAAGAATGTCGTGGACACTGACCCTGCTGACGGTATCGGCTCGAACGGGATCGGCGGTGGCTCTACGACAGCACGCGATACCGAGAATTATTGGGTGCCTCGCGCCGGCATCAAGATCGGTATGGGAAATGTTGATTGCTTGGGGGACTATTCGCAGCCAATCGGCGCGCACAGCAATCCCGGCGCCAATTGGATGGGCGCCAACAGCAATATCGAGACCAAGGTGGAAAGCGAAGCGTTCGGCGCGACGTGCTCATACAAATTCGACCTTAGCAAAGGTCAGTTGCGTTTCATTGGCGGTGTATTCCATGAGGAAGTTTCGGGATTCAAAACGCGATTGGTCGCTCCTATTCCTGCCTTTCTTGGCACAGGCGTAGGGCGTCTTGATCTCGAAGGAGATGGGTGGGGATGGCGGGCCGGTGTTGCCTATGAGATTCCGGACATCGCTCTGCGCGCCAGCCTGGTCTACAACTCGGCGGTCAAGATCGACAATTTGAGTGGAACGGTGGACCTGCGCCAAATTGCCAGTGTCGTCGATCCCACAAACCCGCTGTTGGGTCGCATAACTGACGTCTATGGCTCGTCCGAGGTACCTGACTCGCTGGAACTCAAGGTTCAGTCGGGTATTGCGCCGGGCTGGCTTGCGTTCGGATCTATCAAATGGATGAACTGGAGCGTATTGCAGAGCATTCCATTTTGCCCGACTGCGACGAAGGGCTTGGCTGCCTGCACCTCGACCAGTCCGGTTCGTGCCACTTCGCTCGACCTGCTTTACAGAGATGGCTGGACGGTTTCAGGTGGCATCGGTCACAAGTTCAATGATCAGTGGAGCGGCGCGGCCACAGTTACCTGGGATCGCGGAACCACCACTGGTCTGAGCGGCCAGACCGATACTTGGACTGTGGCCGGAGGCGTGGCCTATACGCCGACCCAAAATATCGAGGTGCGTTTTGGTGGCGCGCTCGGAGTGCTAACCAGCGGATCGATACATCCAGTTGTTGGCGACGACGGTGTTAC
Organism: Mesorhizobium sanjuanii; assembly: GCF_002529485.1. Classification (NCBI taxonomy): domain Bacteria; kingdom Pseudomonadati; phylum Pseudomonadota; class Alphaproteobacteria; order Hyphomicrobiales; family Phyllobacteriaceae; genus Mesorhizobium; species Mesorhizobium sanjuanii. The sequence goes on along the minus strand of NZ_NWQG01000273.1, from coordinate 2,361 downwards.
CTATGGCACGGAATATACTGCTGACTTCGGCAACGATCTTGTTTCCGCGGTCTCAACTTCATTGAAGGTGAAGTGGTAAGCATTTAGAATCAAATGACAAAAAGGCCGGACGCTCTCCGGCCTTTTTGTTTTCCGAGCCAGTTGGTGAGCGTTTGAACTCCGGCCGGAGTTGCAAATACGAGCACACCTCCGCCTCTGTCTATTGTGACGTTTCGGCAACAGTTTCTGAACATCCTGTAATGTAGAAACCTCGCCGGGACCATTGCCCATTTCCCGCCATAAACCCGGCGCACCTCAAATCCGTCTCGAGACATGCGCCAGAAGGCCAGGCGATGAGGCAGGCCGCGCCGCCCGCGGCAAGGAAGAGTATGGACGCCAGAGTGATCTCCAAGGCCAAGCTGCCCAGCCGCTATGTGACCGTCGGTCCGGCGCGCGCGCCGCACCGCTCCTATCTCTATGCGATGGGACTGTCGGCGGCCGAGATCGCGCAGCCGCTGGTCGGGGTTGCGAGCTGCTGGAACGAGGCAGCACCCTGCAACATCTCGCTGATGCGCCAGGCGCAAGTGGTCAAGAAGGGTGTCGCCGCCGCCAATGGCACGCCGCGCGAGTTCTGCACCATCACCGTCACCGACGGCATCGCCATGGGCCACCAGGGCATGAAATCGTCGCTAGTGTCGCGCGAGGTCATCGCCGATTCGGTCGAACTCACTATGCGCGGCCATTGCTACGATGCGCTGGTCGGCCTTGCCGGTTGCGACAAGTCGCTGCCAGGCATGATGATGGCGATGGTGCGGCTCAACGTGCCGTCGATCTTCATCTATGGCGGCTCGATCCTGCCCGGTTCCTACAAGGGCCGGCAGATCACCGTCCAGGATGTATTCGAGGCGGTCGGCCAGCACTCGGTCGGCACGATCGGCAATGCTGAACTTCTCGAAATCGAGCAGGCCGCCTGTCCGTCGGCCGGCTCCTGCGGCGCCCAGTTCACCGCCAACACCATGGCCACCGTCGCCGAAGCGATCGGTCTGGCGCTGCCTTATTCCTGCGGCGCGCCGGCGCCTTATGAGATGCGCGACCGCTTCAATTTCGCCTCCGGCGAAAAGATCATGGAGCTGATCGCAAAGAACATCCGCCCGCGCGACATCGTCACGTTGAAGGCGCTGGAAAATGCGGCAACCGTGGTTTCGGCCACCGGCGGCTCGACCAATGCGGCGTTGCATCTTCCGGCGATCGCGCATGAGGCGGGGATAAAGTTCGACCTGTTCGACGTGGCCAGGATCTTCGAGAAGACGCCCTATATCGCCGACCTGAAGCCGGGCGGCAAATATGTCGCCAAGGACATGTTCGAGGCCGGCGGCATTCCGCTCTTGATGAAGACGCTGCTCGATCACGGCTATCTGCATGGCGATTGCCTGACGGTGACCGGCCGCACTTTGGCCGAAAACATGGAGCACGTTGCCTGGAATGATAGCCAGGATGTGGTCCATCCCGCCAACCGACCAATCACCCAGACCGGCGGTGTCGTGGGCTTGAAGGGAAACCTTGCCCCCGAAGGCGCGATCGTGAAGGTCGCGGGCATGGCGGAGCTGAAATTCTCCGGTCCGGCGCGTTGTTTCGATTCGGAAGAGGAATGTTTCGAGGCGGTTACGCACCGCAACTACAGGGAAGGCGAGGTTCTCGTCATCCGCTACGAGGGTCCCCGCGGCGGCCCGGGCATGCGGGAAATGCTGTCGACGACAGCGGCTCTCTACGGCCAGGGCATGGGTGGCAAGGTGGCCCTCATCACCGACGGACGTTTTTCGGGCGCGACGCGCGGTTTCTGCATCGGCCATGTCGGGCCGGAAGCCGCCGTGGGCGGCCCGATCGGGTTGCTCAGGGATGGTGACGTTATTTCGATCGATGCCGTGAACGGCACGATCGAAGTCGATCTGTCCGACACGGAACTGGCGGCGCGGGCGAAGGCCTGGAAGGCGCGCACGACCGACTATCAGTCAGGCGCGATCTGGAAATATGCACAAACGGTGGGACCTGCCCGCGACGGCGCGGTGACCCATCCGGGCGGTGCCAAAGAAACACATTGTTATGCGGATATCTGAGTTGTTGAGGTCGTCTGTCTTTTCGGCACTGGTCGCGATCGCCACTTTTGGCGCGACCTTGGGCGCCGTGGGCCAGGCCATGGCCTTCGACGACAAGGTGTTCGACGACAAGACCGGCGTGAAGCCGCAGTCGAGCCCGTGGGCGGTGTTCCAGTTCGGCTTTTCCGCCTACAAGAACGGCCACAAGGAGCAGGCTGCGGAAGCCTATAAATACGCCGCCGAAAATGGTCAGATCGGCGCCACCTGGAAGCTTGCGCGCATGTATGCC
>NZ_NWQG01000272.1:0-7395 GCF_002529485.1 Mesorhizobium sanjuanii | reverse complement strand
ATGGCGTAACCCGCGACGACTATGCAGCGTTCAAGTTCTTCTCGGAGATCGTCGACCAGGATGTCGAGCCCGGCTCGCCGGAAGAGAGCTATGTGTCGGACGCGCTGGTGGCGCTCGGGGACTATCTGCGGAAGGGCATTCCCGGCAGCCCGGTCGCCGAAAATGAAGTGGCGGCCCAGGAATATTACATGCGCGCCGCCGCCAACTACCGCAACCCGAACGCCCAGTTCGAGATGGGCCAGATGTTCCTGAAGGGCGAGGGCGGCGTCAAGGCAAGCGTCAAGCAGGCCGGCCGCTGGTTCCAGCTCGCCGCCGAAAAGGGCCATGCCGGCGCACAGGCGACACTCGGCAACCTGCTTTTCCAGAGCGGCAAGATCGTGCGCGGGCTGGCAATGATGACCGCGGCGCTCGAACGCGCCGCGCCGGCCGACCAGCCATGGATACGCGGCATGCAGGAAGAGGCATTTGCCGCCGCCGGCGAAGCCGATCGCCGGACTGCGATCTCTTTGGCCGACGACATCCTCACCAAGGGCGGCGACGACCAGTAAGCGGGATTACCGCTTTCCACTTATCGGAAAATCAGTTCTCGGTGGGCTCCGCAGGCACCAGGCTGGGTGTCGGCGTCGAGATCGGCGTGGCGTGCGGACGTGGCGCCGGCCTGTCTCCCGGGCACTCGTCGTCCACTCTCGTCCACGACGTGTTGTTAAGCACCATGTCGCAGCGGGCGAGGTGGCTCCGGCCGGAAAGTGTCAGGCAGGCGACCTGGCCGATCTCAAATGATTTTCCGTTGGCCAGGCATTCCGCATCGGCAAAAGCCGGCGTCGCCATGGCCATCGCAAGCGCGCAGCCGATCGGGCAGAGAGCGAATCGAATAGTCATGGGAACCCCAGCCACCATGATGGTGCCGCATCAAGCGCGCGATTTGTGGCGATAAGAGGTCAACTTATGGCTGTGCCGTCGGGCAACGGTCGATCAAGCAGACTGCAGCGACAGTTGGATGGCCACCGGCACGTGGTCGGAGGGTTTTTCCCAGGCGCGCACGTGCTTTTCGATCGAGGCCGATGAAAAGCGGTTGGCGGCCTCCGGCGACAGCAGCAGGTGATCGATGCGGATGCCGTTGTTCTTCTGCCAGGCGCCGGCCTGATAGTCCCAGAACGTGTAGGTGTCCGGTGCGTCGGTGACCGCGCGCACGGCTTCGGTGAAGCCCAGATTCATCAGCCGGCGGAAGGCTTGCCGAGTCTGTGGCTGGAACAGCGCGTCGCCCAGCCAGTTCTCCGGGTATCTGGCGTCGATCGGTTCGGGGATGACATTATAGTCGCCAGCCAGCACCAGCGCCTCTTCGAGCAGAAGCCTCTCCTGCGCCCAACGTTCGAGCCGCGCCATCCAGGATAATTTGTAGGGAAACTTCTTCTCGTCATCGATCGGATTGCCGTTCGGCAGATAGAGCGAGGCGACCCGCAGGCTTCCCTTGTCCGTCGAGAATACGCCCTCGATGAAACGCGCCTGCTCGTCGGCGTCGTCGCCCGGCAGGCCTCTGATGACTTCGTCGAAGCGCAGCTTCGACAGGATGGCGACGCCGTTGAAGCCCTTCTGGCCATGGGTTTCAACGTTGTAGCCGAGCGCCTCGACCTCGGCACGCGGAAACTGCTCGTCGACGGTCTTGATCTCCTGCAGGCAGGCGATGTCAGGCGCGCTTTCGCTCAGCCAATGGGTGAGATTGCCGAGACGAGCTCGAACGCCGTTGATGTTCCAGGTGACGATCTTCATGACGGTCTCATTGCTATGCTGTTCCGGGCTGTTGCGGCTTCTGGCGTTCGACGAGGCCGATCGTATTGCCTGCGGGGTCCTTTAGAAAGGCCATCCACTCGCTTTCCCCCGCTGGACCGAACGTGCCTTCGGTATCGCGATGGACAAGCGCCGGCGGTGCGGTGAAGGGAACGCCGGCGGCTTTCGCGTCAGCGTGGAAGGCTTCTAGGCCTTGTATGTCGAGATAGACCGTGCCGGCCGGCACGCCGTCGGTGAACAGCAGCCTGATATCACCGGCCATGATGAAGGCCATGCCGGGCGGATCGTAGCGGGCATGGACGCCCAGGCCGAGGACATCGCGCCAGAAGGCCAGAGTCGCGTCGAGGTCGCGTCCGGCCGAAAGCGCGACCTGACGGACCGCGCCAACGCTGCGCATTTCATTTGCTCCCGTATGCTTGGCTCTCGCCGTTGTCCGCAAGTATTTGTTCGATTGCATCCCTGAGATGCGATGCTTGCTCCCGCGTCGTGCGCTCGTCCACCCAGTCACAAGCATTGTAGAGATCGCCAAGCCAGTGCGGGTATTCGTATGTTTGCTCAATGAGAGAGGCCATACGGCAAACCTGAATGGGTTCGATATCGCCCTGGAGGTAGGCGCGGAGGCGTCGAAGAAACGACTTGCGCGCTATTTCGCCGGTCTCCAATGACTTCTCATTGAAATCAGGAAAGCGCCGCTCGATCAACGACTTCAAAAGGCCATGAACCTTCCCAAGAGCAAGAGCGTTTCTTGGGTTGCACCGGACAAGTTGCAAATAGTCGGGGTCGTCGGCGTAGTCCGGTGGCGCTGTATGTACTCCGGCCCAACCGACAATGTCGGCATCGAAGATCGCCCCTATCTCGCGAGCGACAAGAACCGTCCTCGGATCCTCGTTGCCCTCGAGAAACGCCGTCATGCCTTCATATAGAGAAGCTGGTGCCGCAGCCGCAGGAAGCGACCGCATTCGGGTTCCTGATCTGGAACGACTGGCCCATCAGATCGTCGACGAAGTCGATCACCGAGCCACCCATATAGACCAGCGAGAGGTCGTCGATCAGCACGGTGGCGCCGTCCTTCTCGATGGCGACATCGTCATCGTTGCGGGTGTCGACTAGGTCGAATTTGTAGGAAAAGCCGGAACAGCCGCCGCCTTCGACCGAGACGCGCAGCGCCGTCTTGCCGGCTTCGCCGGAGACGATCTTGGCGATCCTTCTCGCGGCGGCGTCGGTCATCTCGACTTTCATGGCAGTCTTGGCATCAGCGCCCATGGCCGTCACCTTGCTTTCGGTTTGATATGATAGGTATGAAGCGCGCGGGGGCAAGTCAACTGCGGCAGAAGCTAAGACTATGAGTTGGGGGCAATGACCAACGAGTTTGGCGACATCGGATTCGGCTATCGGCCGCGCGCTGCCTATGCCAGCGATCCGGCGAAATCGCGTGGGCGTCTGTTCGACGAGGTGGAGAGCCCGACCCGCACACCGTTCCAGCGCGACCGCGACCGCATCATCCATTCGACGGCGTTCCGCCGGCTGAAGCACAAGACGCAAGTGTTTGTCGCGCATGAGGGCGATCATTACCGCACCCGGCTGACGCATTCGATCGAGGTGGCGCAGATTGCACGCGCCCTGGCGCGCGCGCTGCGCGGCGACGAGGACCTGGCCGAGGCCGTGGCGTTGGTGCATGATTTCGGCCACACGCCCTTCGGCCATACCGGCGAAGAAGCGCTGAACGAGAAGATGGCCGGATGGGGCGGCTTCGACCATAATGCGCAATCGCTGCGCGTGGTGACACGGCTGGAGCGGCGCTATGCCGAATTCGACGGGCTGAACCTTACCTGGGAAACGCTCGAGGGCCTGGTCAAGCACAACGGGCCATTGACCGACGCCCAGGGGAAAGGCCTGAAGGGGCCGGTGCCGCCGGCGATCCGCGACTATTCACAGTTGCACGACCTCGAACTCGACCGCTTCGCCGGCATCGAGGCGCAGTGCGCAGCGATCGCCGACGACATCGCCTATAACACCCATGACATCGACGACGGCCTGAGATCCGGTTTCCTGACGCTCGATATGCTGGAGAAGATCTCGCTGCCGGGGTCGATCCTGGAAGCCGTGCGCCAGCGCTATCCGGCGCTGGACGATGTGAGAGCGGGGCACGAACTCATGCGCCGGCAGATCACGATCATGGTCGAGGACGTCATTGTGTCGACAAATGCCAACCTTGCGCGCATCAAGCCGGATAGTGCTGAAGCGGTGCGGGCGGCAGGCGAGACGATTGTCGGCTTTTCCGCCGAAATGGCCGTGCTCGAAAAGGAGTTGAAGGCCTTTTTATATAAACATCTCTACCGGCACAGCGAGGTCATGCGCGTGCGCGTCGGCGCCGAGCAGATCGTCAAGGACCTGTTCGATCTCTATCTCGCCGATCCGCGCGCCATGCCCGATGGCTGGCGTGAAGGGCTCGACCGGGCCGAAGACCGGATCAAGGCGCGGGGCGTCGCCGATTTCCTGGCAGGCATGACGGATACCTACGCTTTGAAGGAACACCGCCGCTTGTTTGACCATACGCCGGATTTGAGCTAGGGCGGGCACGATTTTGCCGGCCCCAATGAGCCGGATTCCCTTAAAGCCGCCAGAGCCACACCAATGAACATCTTCGCCGATTTCACCGCGCGAGTCACAAGAGCTGTCGAAGCACTTGATCTGAAGGACGGCGAGGGTACCTCGCCTGATCTGTCGCGCATCGCTGTCGAGCCGCCGCGCGACGCCAGCCATGGTGATCTCGCGACCAATGCGGCGATGGTGCTGGCCAAGCCGACCGGCCAGAATCCGCGCGCGCTGGCTGACCGGCTTGCACAAGCGCTGCGCGCCGATCCCGATATCGCCGCCGCTGATGTCGCCGGTCCCGGTTTCGTCAATCTCAGGCTCAAGGACCGGTTCTGGCAGGCGCATCTGACCGCACTTCTCGGCGAAGGCCGCAATTATGGGCGCTCTACGGTCGGCGGCGGCAGGAGGGCCAATGTTGAATATGTCTCGGCCAATCCGACCGGTCCGATGCATGTCGGTCATTGCCGTGGTGCCGTGGTGGGTGATGCGCTCGCCAATCTGATGGCTTTCGCCGGCTACGACGTGACCAAGGAATATGTCATCAACGATGCCGGCGCGCAGATCGACGTGCTCGGCCGCTCCGCCATGCTGCGCTATCGCGAGGCGCTCGGCGACGACATTGGCGAGATTCCGGCCGGGCTCTATCCCGGCGACTACCTGGTTCCCGTGGGTCAGGCGCTGGCCGGCGAATTCGGCCGGTCTCTGCTGCAGATGCCGGACGAGGAGGCGCTTGCTATCGTCAAGGACCGGACGATCGACGCGATGATGGTGATGATCCGCGAGGATCTGGCGCTGCTCAACGTGCATCACGACGTGTTCTTCTCCGAACGCACGCTGCATGCCGACAACGCTCGCAAGATTCGCTCGGCGATCAATGACCTGACGCTGAAGGGCCATATCTACAAGGGCAAGCTGCCGCCGCCCAAGGGTGAGAAGCCGGACGATTGGGAGGATCGCGAGCAGACGCTGTTCCGCTCGACAGCGGTCGGCGACGACCTCGATCGGCCGCTGGTCAAGTCGGACGGCACCTTCACCTATTTCGCCGCCGATGTCGCTTACCTCAAGGACAAGGTCGATCGCGGCTTCGTCGAACTGATCTATGTGCTTGGCGCCGACCATGGCGGTTATGTGAAGCGACTGGAAGCGCTCGCCCGGGCGATCGCCGACGACAAGGTCAAGCTCACCGTGCTGCTTTGCCAGTTGGTGCGGCTCTTTCGCGACGGCGAGCCGGTGCGCATGTCGAAGCGGTCGGGTGACTTCGTGACGCTGCGCGAGGTGGTGGAGGAAGTCGGCCGCGACCCGATCCGCTTCATGATGCTCTACCGCAAGAACGATGCACCGCTCGATTTCGATTTCGCCAAGGTGACCGAGCAGTCGAAGGACAATCCGGTGTTCTACGTGCAGTATGCTTCGGCGCGCTGCCATTCGGTGTTCCGGCAGGCGAGCGAGCAATTGGGTGAGGCCAATTTCGACCGCAACCGGCTGGCCGCCGCGACCGCTTCGCTGACCGATTTGGGCGAAATCGGCTTGATCAGGAAGCTCGCGGAATATCCGCGACTGATTGAATCCGCGGCCCTTGCGCTCGAGCCGCACAGGCTGGCATTCTACCTCTACGATCTCGCTTCCAGCTTCCACGGACATTGGAACCGGGGCACCGAGAATCCCGACTTACGTTTTGTTAAGGTTAACGACCGACAATTGACGCATGCCAGACTAGGGCTGGTGCAGGCCGTTTCGGACGTTTTGACGTCCGGCCTGACGCTGATCGGGGCCGAAGCGCCCACCGAAATGCGTTAGGTTTGACTAAAACACCTGTCACCTTTTGCCCACATTGCGCTGGTAAGGGCCAACCCTGCGCGACGTCCATGGCGTCCGAATGAGTGCGAGTTCGGGAACGATAATGGCAGACAGAACCCATCTGAGAGCAGCCGCCAACAACGATATCGCTGACGATGATCCCTTCGCGGAATTGACGAGGATCATGGGGTTCGACCCGCGTCAGCCAGTCAGGCCGCAGACACCAACCCAGCCGAAGGCGGCTGGCGCCGGTCAGCCGGCGGACGAGGGCGATTTCGACATCGACCTCGAGAAGGAGTTGATGGGCGAATTTGGTGCCGACGACAATGATCGCGCCGCCGAGGTTCGCGAGCCGGCTTTTGAAGCCGCCGACCCGATGAACGCCGAGCTTGCCGCCTCGCTCGAACAGGATCTTCTGCTGGACGACGATGCGACGGACGAAGCAGCCCATGGCGTTTCCGCCGACGACATCGATCTGGCTGCCGAATTATCCACGCCGGCGGTCGACGCTGCTTTCGATCATGATTTCGAGGATGCGATCGCCAGTTCGCTGGAAGACGTGTCGCCATTCGAAGACGATTTGGACGACGAACTTGCGGATAACAAGCTCGCGGACGACGATCTTGCCGCATCGCTCGAACAGGATTTCCTGCTCGACGACGATGTGACGGATGAACCCGGCGCTGTTGCCGCCGAGGCTCTGGTGGCGACCGCGCAGCCTGACTTCGACGACGAATTCGGCAGTGCGATCGCAAGCTCGCTGGAAGACGAGCTGATGCTGGACGCGCATGTGCCGCCGGAGCAGCAGGCTACCGCTGCCGGAGTCTCCGCGCCGTCTGCCGAACCCGACTTCGATGATGAATTCGACAACGCCGTCTTGAGCTCGCTCGAAGATGAGCTGATGCTGGACGAGCATGTTCCGATGGAGCAGGCTGCCGTCGAGGCTTCTGTTGCGCCTGTTCAAGCCGTTTCGGACGAGGCCGATGAGGACTTTGCCGGCCACTTCGACGAAGCCATGGCCGATGTCGACATGGATTTCGACGTTCGCGCGGATGAATCCGCCGAAATCGATCAGCCCGAAATTGACGAGCCGGAGGTCGCGGCCGACGAGTTGTCCGCTGCCACCTCGAAAGGTGCGTTCGACGACGATTTCGATTTGAATTTCGATGATGCGCTCGTGGACGATGTCGAAGAGCCGGTTGCGCAGGTCGCCAGCGT
>NZ_NWQG01000271.1:0-11674 GCF_002529485.1 Mesorhizobium sanjuanii | reverse complement strand
CCACGCCGACTGCGCCCACCTCCCCCACTACTGATATTTTGCATGGCACCAGCGGCGCCGATGTGTTCCACGGGGATGGTGGCCATACGATGATCGGTTATGGCGGCAACGACGAATATTATGTCGAACACGTCGCCGACAAGGTGGTCGAGGCCGCTGGCCAGGGTCAAGACAGGGTGTGGACCTCTGTGGACTATGCGCTCTCAGGCGGCTCGTCGGTTGAAGTCCTTGGCACCACGAATGACGCTGGCACCACCTCAATCAACCTGACCGGCAACGAATTGGCTCAAACCATCCAGGGCAATGCCGGTAACAACATCATCAACGGCGGCGGCGGTGCCGACAAGATGAGCGGCCTTGGCGGCAATGACGATTACTATGTCGACCATGCCGGCGACCGGGTGATTGAGGCCGCTGGCCAGGGGCAGGACAGGATATGGACGTCCGTGAGCTACGCGCTCGATGCCGGCTCATCGATCGAAGTTCTTGGCACCACCAAGGACGCCGGCACCACCGCAATCAACCTGACCGGCAACGAACTGGCCCAAACCATGCAGGGCAATGCCGGCGCCAACATCATCAACGGCGGCGGCAGCGCCGATAAGTTGAGCGGCTTTGGCGGCAACGACGTTTTCGTTTTCAACTCCGCCCTTGGTAACGGCAATGTCGACACGATCACCGACTTCGACCCGTCCCAGAACAAGATCCACCTCGACCACGCCATCTTTACCGGACTGAATCTTGGCGCGCTCACATCCGCCGCGTTCTTTGAAGGCGCTGCCGCGCACGACAGCTCCGACCATATCATCTACAACAGCTCAACCGGGGCGCTCTCTTTCGACAGCGACGGCACTGGCGATGCATCTCAAATACAGTTCGCTACCCTTTCTCCACATCTCGCGCTTACGGCAGGCTCATTCCTTGTGACTTGAAAAGGCGGGCCTTGTGACTTGAAAAGGCGGGCCTTGTGACTTGAAAAGCGGAAAAACCACATCGCGCCCCAATCGCCAGATAGCGACAGGTAGATGAACTAAATTGGACGCACGTTTCTTCCGGCGAATGTGGATGACTGTTGGCACCTGCGGGTGCCAACAGAAAACTGGCCAGAAATTGGCTCAGTTTGAGTTTTGATTGAGATAGCTATAGACGCCCGCACCGATGGCCACGGCTCCTATCGTGATCAAAATGGATGGAGCTCCCATCAAGGTGGCGCCGATTCCCCCAAACGAGGGCGACGGCTATGGCACCTGCCGTCCCCAAAACCATTCTCGGCCATTTCGACATGATCTGGCGTCTATCGCCTCAGCGCGTATAAGCGATCGATGGTTCCGCCTTCCATCGGCACTGCCACGTCATCTTCCAGCAGACGGGTGATCCGGGCAAAGCCTGTAAAAGCCTTCCTTGCTTCCTCGGCCGACATTTTGCCTGCTAGAGCTGCCGCGCAGCAGTTCAACGCGCATTGATAGACAGGGCCGCGTCGCCCCGTTGGCCATTTCCGCAAGAAGACCATCGCCTCGCTAACGCTGTCGATATCTTCCACAGGCTGCCCCTGCCCGCGCGAAATTCGCACGGGCGAGAAGAATTGCAAGCGATCCATTGTTTCCTCCCCGTCGATCGCGATGCGTTCGATCGAACTATATTAAATTCATGGCCGGTCATTTGGTTCCACACAAAAATGGCTCGCTGGTAAAAGAATTCGTGATGGGCGCATGCCGCCAGGCAGTGCTCAGAGCCACACCGCTGCGCAGCTTTTTGCCGTAGTGGGGAACGTTTCGGGCAGTTGATGCATTTCGACCTCAGCGATGATCTTGAGGGAAATGCCAAAAATGAGAATAGCCCATGTGGCGCCGCTGCATGAATCCGTGCCGCCCCGGCTCTATGGAGGGACCGAGCGCATCGTCTCCTATCTGACCGAAGGACTGGTCGAGCTTGGCCACGACGTCACCTTGTTCGCCAGCGGCGACACGAGCACATCGGCTAGATTGGTGCCGTGCCGCGAGCGTGCGCTTCGCCTCGATCCCCGTCCGCTGAAATCCGAAACGGCCGCGCATCTTTCCATGCTTGCCGAAGTGAGAGAGCGCGCTCGGGAATTCGATATCATTCACTTCCATCTCAGCCATTTCCTGCATTTTCCCTTCTTCGAGCATATGCCCGAGCGGACGGTGACGACACCGCATGGCAGGCTCGACTATGTCGATCTGGCCCCGGCCTATGAGCGTTTCCCGCGTTTTCCGATGATCTCCATTTCCCGGAATCAAAGGACGGGGCTCGCCAACGCCAACTGGCTGGCGACCATCCATCATGGGTTGCCGACCGGCATTTATGAGCCGGCTTTCGAGGCAAACCAAACCGAACCCTACCTTGTCTTCCTTGGTCGCATGTCGCGCGACAAGCGTCCGGACCGCGCCATCGAGATCGCCCTGCGCTCGGGGCTGAAACTGAAGCTTGCCGCCAAGATCGGCGATGACGACCGCGCCTATTTCCATGAGGTGGTCGAGCCGTTGATAGACGGCAACCGCATTGACTATGTCGGCGAGATCATGGAGGACGATAAGGCGGAGTTCCTCGGCAAGGCGGCCGGCCTCGTATTTCCAATCGATTGGCCCGAGCCCTTCGGCCTTGCCGTCATCGAGGCGATGGCCTGCGGCACGCCGGTGATCGTCTGGAATTGCGGCGCCATGCCTGAGATCGTCGATCAGGGTGTGACCGGCTTCATCGTGGATTCGATAGAGGACGCGGTCGCATCGGTGCCGGCCTTGCTGCGGCTCGACAGGCGAAAGGTGAGAGCCGTCTTCGAAAAACGGTTTTCCGCCGGTAGAATGGCCCGCGACTATGTAGCTGCCTATGCGCGTCTGATCGGATCTCCGACGGAAGCAAGAGCCTCGTGATCGACGTCTCGCGGACCAATCAGGAACGAACAAAGAGTTTTTGCAACAAATGACCCAACTCGATGAGCGCAAGCTCGATCCCGCCGTGGCGCTTGCCTCTCTAGACGCTACCGCGCCGCGGGAGCCGCACCGGCTGTTTGCACTTAAACAAGGCGACTGTTTCGCCGTCGCCGATGCCTATGGCGATATACGCGGCGCTGGCGACGGTTTCTTCCGTGACGACACGCGCGTACTTTCTGAATTCCGGCTGACTGTCGGCGGCCGGCAGACATCGTTGCTTGGCACGTCGCTCAGCCAGGACAATGTCCTGTTTACCGCCAATCTCACCAATTTGCCGATCCAGACCGCGGGTGGCCGGGACATTCCGCAGGGCGCGATCCACATCGAGCGTGCCAGGCTGCTCTGGCAGGATCGTTTGTTCGAACGTATCACTCTTTCCAACTACGGCCGGGAACACTCAACCATCGGCGTTTCGTTGCATTTCGGCGCTGATTTTCGCGACATGTTCGAAGTGCGCGGTTCGACAAGGCCGAAGCGCGGCATGGCCCATGCGGCCGAGATTGATGCGGCTTCCGTTCTTTTGCGATACGACGGATTGGACGGGCTGGCGCGCATGTCAGCGATATCGTTCTCGCAAGCGCCCGACCATCTGACGGCCGACCGTGCGGATTTCCTGATTGCCGTGACGAAGCGCAGCAGCAAGGTGCTGTATGTCGAGGTCGGTCCTGAGGTGGCCAAGGCGCCAGACCGCGACCGTTTCCGCGCCGCAGCGGCCCGCGCCCGCTTCGGCATGCGGGCCAAACGCCGCCATGGCGCGACGGTGCACAGTTCAGGTCGCGTCTTCAACGACTGGGTCGAGCGCGCGCGCGCCGACGTGGCGCTTTTGACCACCGAGCTTGCCACCGGGCCCTATCCCTATGCGGGCATCCCCTGGTTTTCAACGGCGTTCGGCCGCGATGGCGTAATCTCCGCATTGCAGATGCTTTGGCTCAACCCTGGCTTGGCGCGAGGTGTGCTGGCCTTCCTTGCCCAGCACCAGGCGACCGAGACGTTGCCATTCAGCGATTCACAACCGGGCAAGATCATGCACGAGACCCGTAAGGGAGAAATGGCAGCGCTGAGCGAGCTTCCTTTCGGCCGCTATTATGGCGGCGTCGATACGACGCCGCTCTATATCCACCTGGCCTGCACCTATGCGGACCGAACCGGCGACATGGCGTTCATCGACAGCCTGTGGCCGTCGCTCTGCGCCGCAGCCGAATGGACGGAAGAGGCAAGCCGGGCGACCGGATTCCTCACCTATCAGCGCGCCGCCGAATCCGGCTTGGCCAACCAGGGATGGAAGGACAGTTTCGATTCCGTCTTCCATGCCGATGGCCGCATCGCCAAGGGGCCGATCGCCCTGGTTGAGGTGCAAGGCTATGTCTTTGCCGCGTTCCGGGGGCTGGCGGCACTCGCCCGTCGCCGCGGCGAGGATGAGAAGGCTGACCACTGGGATAGCCGCGCCGAGGCCATACGCATTGCCGTGGAACGCCACTTCTGGCAGGACGATCTCGATTTCTATGCTTTGGCGATAGACGGCGATGGCGAGCCCTGCAAGGTGCGGACGTCTAATGTGGGGCATCTTCTCTATGTCGGGCTTCCCGAGCCCGCGCGGGCGCAGTTGGTTGCCGATCAGCTCTTGTCGGCATCCTTCCACTCGGGCTGGGGTGTGAGGACACTCGCCGACGATGCCGTGCTCTTCAATCCGATGTCCTACCACAACGGTTCGATCTGGCCGCATGATACCGCCATGTGCGGTGCCGGCCTGGCGCGCTATGGTGAGCGCGAAAGCGTGGTCCGGCTGATGAGCGGCACCTTCGAATCCGCCGTGCATTTCAACATGCGGCTGCCGGAACTGTTCTGCGGTTTCACCCGCGCACCGGGCGAAGCACCGATCGCCTATCCCGTCGCCTGCCTGCCGCAGGCGTGGTCGGCCGGATCGGCCTTCATGCTGATGCAGGCCTGCCTTGGCCTCGAAATCGATGGTTGGGACGGTGAGATCCGTGTCACCCGTCCCAGGCTGCCGATTGGTATCGACATGCTCACGCTTAGGCATCTGGGCGTTGACGCGACAGCGGTCGATCTGACATTCCAGCGCGTCGGCGACCGGGTGGTTGCCTTCCTCGCCGATCGGCACGAAGGCCTGGTTCCGCTTATCGTGCGAACCTAATCCCGGCTTCGCATGGAATTGGATGCAGCGCTCCAATTATCGGAACCGATAGCCCGTTTGTGCGTTGCACAATCATGCCGGTGAGGCGTCTGTCGCGCGCGGCCGGCTGCGACTTCGAAAATCAATGAGAAGAAACGGTCACCAACCGGCCGGAGGATAATCGGCCTTCCAATGACAGACTACGGCACAGAGGTACTCTGGGTTCTCATCCTTGCAAGCTTGGGCCTTTCCGCAATTGCGGTTGTATTATCGTTATCCCGTCGGCGTCATAACCAGACACCGGCCATTGCATATCCTGGCGAGGACGTGGCTTCGGAAGCGGCGCGCAAGGTACTGCGCGAGTTCGAGAAAAACGGTCAGTCCGTCGATGCGGCATTGGTCACCTGGTCGCCCGACACCTTGCGCAAGATCCTGGCCGACGATCTGCCGGACGCACAGGTCATCGTGGTGTCCAATCGCGAACCTTACATCCACAACATCAAAGGCAACGGCGTCGAACTCCTGGTGCCTGCCAGCGGGCTGGTTTCGGCGCTGGAGCCGATCACCCGCGCGTGCTCCGGCACCTGGATCGCCTATGGCGGCGGCACGGCCGACCGGCTCATGGTCGACGAGAACGACCGTGTGCAGGTGCCGCCGGGCAATCCCTCCTACACGCTGCGCCGGGTCTGGCTGACGGAGGAGGAGCATCAGGGCTACTATCTTGGTTTCGCCAATGAGGGTCTGTGGCCACTTTGCCATATCGCCTTTACCCGGCCGGTTTTTCGCGCCTCGGACTGGGAAGCCTATGAAGCCGTCAACCGGAAATTCGCCGACACCGTGGTCGCCGAAGCGCGCAACGAGCGACCGATCGTGCTGGTTCAGGATTACCACTTCGCGCTCTTGCCGCGCATGATCCGTGAGCGCCTGCCCGAGGCGATCATCATCACCTTCTGGCATATCCCATGGCCCAACTCCGAAGTCTACAGCATCTGCCCATGGCGTGAGCGGATCCTGGAGGGGTTGCTTGGCAGCTCGATCATCGGCTTCCATACCCAGTTCCATGCCAACAATTTCACTGAAAGTGTTGATCGGTTCCTGGAAAGCCGCATAGAGCGGGCCGATGCGGCAATCTCCTATGGCGGGCAGACAACGCTGGTCCATGCCTATCCCATCTCCATAGAATGG
The DNA here is from genome assembly GCF_002529485.1 of Mesorhizobium sanjuanii. Classification (NCBI taxonomy): domain Bacteria; kingdom Pseudomonadati; phylum Pseudomonadota; class Alphaproteobacteria; order Hyphomicrobiales; family Phyllobacteriaceae; genus Mesorhizobium; species Mesorhizobium sanjuanii. Next base: position 5,410 of record NZ_NWQG01000271.1, on the reverse strand, counting down.
CCGGCCGAACTTCTGGCAAAACTGCCAAATGTCGACGAATGCCGTGCCCGTCTGCGCGACAGGTTCGGGCTGTCGCCGGATGTCAAACTCTGCGTCGGGGTCGAGCGGCTCGACTACACAAAGGGTATTCTCGACCGTTTCCAGGCGCTGGAAGAATTGTTCACGAAACGTCCCGAATGGATTGGAAAACTGGCGTTCCTGCAGATCGCGGCGCCGAGCCGCGGCACACTCCCGGCCTACAAGCAACTGCATGATGAATGCCATCGCTATGCGAAAAAAATCAACCAGCGCTTCGGCAGCGAGGGCTACAAGCCGATCATCATGGTTGCCGAGCATCATTCGCAGGAGCAGGTCTACGAGATCTATCGAGCCGCCGATATCTGCATGGTCACCAGCCTGCATGACGGCATGAACCTGGTCGCCAAGGAATTCGTCTCGGCGCGCGATGACGAACAGGGCGTGCTTCTGCTCAGCACCTTCGCCGGCGCCTCGCGCGAACTGCTGGAGGCGCTGATCGTCAATCCCTACGATGCGGCCATGATGAGCGAAGCGCTGCAACAGGCGCTGACCATGACGCCGGAAGAGCAGCGCGAGCGCATGCGGCCCATGCGCGAGATGGTCCGCAACAACAATGTCTATCGCTGGGCCGGCAGCATGCTTCTTGACGCGGCGCGTCTGCGCAAGCGCGGCGACCTCGACCGGGTGACGGGTACCAGCGAGCGGTCGCCCTCAAACGCCAACAACGTCATCTCGATGTTCGAGCGGATGCGGAAGGCTGCATCGTGAGGGGCGTTCAAAAGCCGCCGGCGCTCGATCTGCCGGCAGGGCAATGGGCGCTCTTCCTCGATATCGACGGCACCTTGCTCGAACACGCATCCCATCCCGACGCCGTATTCGTCAGTGAGGAATTGCGTGGGCTTCTCGGCAATATCGAGCAGCAATTAGGCGGCGCCCTCGCCTTCATCACCGGACGCTCTGTCTCCGCCGCTGACAGGCTGTTCCACCCACTGAAGCTGCGCGCCGCCGGACTGTACGGATTGGAGCACCGGCTGACGCCCAACGGCCCGGTCGGCGCTGCGGATACACCGGCCGACATCGCCACCCTTGCCGACGCGATCGAAGCCGAACTGGATGACCGCCAAGTTTACATCGAGCGCAAGGGTCCAATCCTCGCCATCCATACTCGTGCGGCGCCGCATCTGCTTGCCCGAGCAACCAATCTTGTCGAACGGGCATTGGCCCAGCTTCCGCAGGGCTACCGAGTGATCCCGGGAAATGCCGGCGTTGAGCTCATGCCGCTGGAGGCGGTCAAGGGCGGCGCCATCCGGCGTTTCATGGAAATTCCGCCCTTTGCCGGCCGGCGGCCCGTATTTCTCGGAGACGACACGTCTGACGAAAACGGCTTCGAGGCGATAAACGAAGCCAGGGGCATCTCCATCCGCGTCAAGCCTAACGGACCGACGGCCGCAACCTACGCGCTTGAGAATGTTGCCGAAACAATAGCTTGGCTTGAGGCCAATTTCGCGGTGTCACGGGTGCCTTGATCGCGGCCTTCGGTTGGCCTTGGACGGATGAAACCGAATCGGATTGCAACTCAACTTCGGACAACGCCATTGTCCGATCGATAAGCGCGATTCTCATTGAATATCTTTAAGGCCAAAGGCGACAAATCAATCGGTTGCCGGTTCCCTTGCGGCAGGCTTAACCTGCACGGTCAACGCGTGAGGGCGCCATCTATTACGTGCTGCGCACGATGGCGCTCGGCGCCGGAGCACGGATGGCAAAGGCTTGAAAATGGGGCAGTAGGCAGAAGGCGCTAGGGAATAGAGAACTGCTTCCCTACTGCCTACTTACCATCTCCGCCAGTTTGCGCACCGTGTTCCAGTTGCGCGAGGTGCCGATGCCAAGACGTTTGTGGCTCACCGCCGCAAGCAGCCGCGAACTCGGCGTCTCGCGCGAAAAGACGATCCAGAGATCGCCGCCAACCGCCCGCAGCTTTTCGTTCCTGCCGATACAGGCCTGTAGCGCGGTAACTGCTTCATCGGGCACGGGCGCCCGCATCACGCGCACCGCCACCTGATCGCCTGCCTCCACCGATTCGGACGGAAACGGATTGCCGGCCGCGAGCATCAGCCAGTCATCCGCGCTGCGAACGATGATATCGACATGGCGGCCGAAGGTGTTCTCGAACGCCGCTTCCAGCCGCTGCTCCAGCGCAGCAATTTTCGTCTGTTTCGTTTCGAAGACCAGATTGCCGGTCGCCACCAGCGTGCGCGGATCCTTCAGCCCTAAGTTTTCCGCCATCGCCTTCAGGTCGGCCATGACGACCCGTCGCCCCTCGCCCAGGATGATGCTGTAGAGCAGCGCGACATAGGTGTGCATGGGCGACCGGGCGCTAGACCAGCCGGCTCTGCTCCACCGCCGCCCCGATGAAGCTGGCGAACAGCGGATGCGGATCGAGCGGCCGGCTTTTCAGCTCCGGGTGATACTGCACGCCGATGAACCAGGGATGGTCGGGATATTCGACCGTTTCCGGCAGCACGCCGTCCGGCGACATGCCTGCAAACACCAGACCGCAATCCTCGAGCCGCTCCTTGTAGTCGACATTGACCTCGTAGCGGTGGCGGTGACGTTCGGAAATCTGCGTGTCGCCATAGATATCGGCGATCTTCGAACCCTTGGCGAGCTCGGCCTGATAGGCGCCGAGCCGCATGGTGCCGCCGAGATCGCCGGTCTCCCTGCGCTTCTCCAGCATGTTGCCCTTCAGCCATTCGGTCATCAGGCCGACGACCGGCTCGTCGGTGGGGCCGAATTCCGTCGACGAAGCGTGCTCGACGCCGGCCAGGGAACGCGCCGCCTCGATGCAGGCCATCTGCATGCCGAAGCAGATGCCGAAATACGGCACTTTCCGCTCGCGGGCGAACTTCGCCGCCAGGATCTTGCCTTCCGAGCCGCGTTCGCCGAAGCCGCCGGGGACCAGGATGCCATGCACCTTTTCCAGCCAGGGCGCCGGATCTTCCTTCTCGAAGATCTCGCTTTCGATCCAGTCGAGCTTGACCTTGACGCGGTTGGCCAGCCCGCCATGCGAGAGCGCCTCGATCAGCGATTTATAGGCATCCTTGAGGCCGGTATATTTGCCGACGACGGCGATGGTCACCTCGCCTTCCGGGTTGTGGATGCGGTTGGACACCTTCTGCCAGGGCTCCATGCGCGGCTTCGGCGCCGGATCTATGCCGAAGGCAGCCAGCACTTCCGAATCCAGACCCTCATTGTGATAGGCTATCGGCACGTCGTAGATGTGCGGTACGTCGAGCGCCTGGATGACCGCACTTTCCCTGACGTTGCAGAACAGCGACAGCTTTCTGCGCTCTTCCTTCGGGATGGGACGGTCGGCGCGAACCAGCAGGATGTCGGGCGCGATGCCAATGCCGCGCAATTCCTTGACCGAATGCTGGGTCGGCTTGGTCTTCAATTCGCCCGCCGTCGGGATATAGGGCATCAGCGTCAGATGGACGTAAACGGCGTTGTTGCGCGGCAGATCATTGCCGAGCTGACGGATCGCCTCGAGGAACGGCATCGCCTCGATGTCGCCGACAGTGCCGCCGATCTCGCAGAGCACGAAATCATAGTCGTCATTGCCGTCGAGGACGAAATGCTTGATCTCGTCGGTGACGTGCGGAATGACCTGCACGGTGGCGCCAAGATAGTCGCCGCGCCGCTCGCGCTCGATGATGTTCTTGTAGATACGGCCGGTGGTGATGTTGTCCTGCTGGTTGGCCGAACGCCCGGTGAATCGCTCATAGTGACCAAGGTCGAGGTCGGTTTCGGCGCCGTCATCGGTCACGAAGACCTCGCCATGCTGGTACGGCGACATCGTGCCGGGGTCGACATTGAGATAGGGGTCGAGCTTCTTGATGCGCGCGCGATAGCCTCGCGCCTGCAAGAGAGCCCCAAGGGCCGCCGCAGCGATGCCTTTTCCGAGTGAGGAAACCACGCCGCCTGTGATGAATACATATCGCGCCATGGGAGTCATCGCTTAACGCGGCCGAATTGATTCCGCCAGAGAAAAAACCGCCGCGAAGGCTTTTTCCCAAGAAGGCGCTTGGATAATGGATGCCCTGATGGTGAATGGGGCAAAACAAAAGGGCCGGCGAGGCCGGCCCTTTTGGCAGTATCGTTTAAAACGTCAGATGATGACGACCTTGGTACCGACTTTCACCCGGCGGTAAAGGTCCATGACGTGCTCGTTGATCATGCGGAAGCAGCCATTGGAGGCGCTGGTTCCGATCGACTGCGGCGCGATGGTGCCGTGGATGCGCAGATGGGTGTCCTTCTTGCCCTCATAGAGATAGATGGCGCGCGCGCCGAGCGGATTTTCGCCGCCGCCGGGCATGCCGTCCTTGTACTGTCCATAGTGCTTGGGCTCGCGCTTCTGCATGTCGAGCGTCGGGATCCAGCGCGGCCATTCCTGCTTGTCGCCGACGGCAACCGTGCCCTTGAACTGCAGGCCTTCACGGCCGACCGCGATCGCATAGCGGCGGGCAGTCGACGAGGATTCGACGAGATAGAGGCGCCGCGCACTGGTGTCGATGACGATCGTGCCCGGATTGTAGCCGGAGAATTCGACTTCCTGAGGTACGAATTCCGGCTTTACCTTGAACTGCTTCTTGGCTTCCTTCCTGGCAAGTGCGGCGTCAAGCGCGCGCGTCTCGGGAAGCAGCGACATCGATGAGGACGAGGACGTGCCGCCGAACAGGCCGGCGAAGAGCCCGACGCTCCGCGGTTTCTGCGCGATCGCCTCGCTGCGCAACTCGCCATTGTTGCCCGTCAACGCGATATTCATCGCCTCGGCCGGAAGTGATTCCGCCGATTGGATCGGCTCGATCGGCTGAACCGGTTCGATGAGCTTCCTCTTCTTGGCCGGCTTGGCGTCCGCCACCTTGGTATCTGCGGCCGGCTGCCCCTTCTTGCCAAGGGCTTTCTTGGCAAGGAACGCCTCTCGATCCGCATCCGCCTTGGCTTTGGCCGCCGCGCGCATCGCCAGCTTTCTCGCCTCGAGCGCCTTGGCCTTGGCGGCTTCCTTGTCGGCTGCGATCTTGGCTTCGATCTTGCTGATCTGGGCAAGGTCGTCCGAGGTCGGATTTTTCTTCTTCTTGAGAAGCCTCAGTTGCGCCGCGTCGCTTTTTGCCGCGGCGTTGATGACATCGGTTGTTACTGCGGCTTTGGGAGCCGAACTGCCCGCCGGCATGGCCGCGTAAGCGGGCGCACTCAGGCCGAGCACGGCACAAAGGCCGGCTAAAATGAAGCTGCGAAGCTGCATGGCGAAGATCCGATCGTTCAATGCTGTTGCCCACGGCGTCGCCCGGCGCCCCCCAAGGACGCCGAAAGTGCCGCGCGCAATCTATAATCG
>NZ_NWQG01000270.1:0-11704 GCF_002529485.1 Mesorhizobium sanjuanii | reverse complement strand
TGTTCGTCCGACTTGCATGGACGCGTGAATTGGCCGGGGCAAACGAGCGTCCGCTACGGGTCGAACTCGATCGCTCGGAGTGAATGGGTTTGACCTCACCGATACTCGAAGATCGATCTGAAAATTCCTGGCGCGATCACCGACAGCGGGTTGACGTCAAGCTTCGGCTTGTTGGCGTCGCCCTTGAGCCGGTAGGTCACGCCGATCAGGCCGCGATCGCGGCCATTGCCGAGCAGCGCGCCGAACAGCGGCAATTCGCCGAAGATGCGGTTGAGGCCGTAGACCGGCATGAAGGTGCCGGTCATGTCCATATTGTTGTTCTGGTCGTAGAGCGTGCCCTGGAAGGTGGTGCCGATGCGCGGGCCGCGCAGCACGCCATTGGCCAGCTTCAGGTAGCCGGCGCCTTTTTCGATCTCGGAAGCGCCGCGCTCGAACTGCACACGCGACGTGTCGAGCTTGCCCTTCACCGCTTCGTTCAGGCTGCGGCTGTCGCCGGGCGGTGTGGTCGACACGATCGAGGCGAGTTTCGGCTCGTTGACCACGTAGAAGTTGCGGGCATCGACCTGGCCCCGCATCGACCCGTCGCTGGCCCCAGCCAGCGCCAGCGTGATCGACCCGCCCTCCATATGCTCGTAGATGTTGAGGAAGCGCAGGATCGCGCCGGCATCGGCCGACTTCATGTTGAGCGCGCGCCTGCCGTCGGCGGTGGTGTTGCTGATGGTTATGGCGGCGCCGGAGTCCGCCGTGGCGCTCACCTTGAGCCCGTTTACCCTGGAGCCGGCGGCGCTGTAGTCGAGCTTCAGGTTCGACAGTGTCTCGTCGTGGAAGCCAGTCAGGAAATTGACGTCGGCACTGACGGAAACCGCGTCGGACCCCGTGGTCTTGGTGGCGGTGTCGACATCGGATGTGAATTGCTTGATCAGCGAGCGGGCGTCCAGCGCATTGCCGCTGATATCGATCGCAAATCCCTTGCCCGATCGCTTGACCGACACGGCGACGTCGTCGCCCCGGTTCAAGGTGACCTTGCTGAAGCGGGCCGAGGACAGCCCACCCTTGAGCAGCACCACGCTGCCGTTGATCGAGAAGCTTTTTCCGCTGAGGTCAAAGTCGGACAGCGTCGTGGTATCGCCGGACTTGGTCATGACGAAGGTGACATTGGCGGGAATGCCTGGTCCCTTGCTCCAGCCGGCCCAGGGGATGTCCAGCCTGGCGTTGGTCAGATCGGCCGAGACGTTCTGATTGCCGCCGCCGCTCTTGTCGATGGCAACCTTGATGGTTCCCGAAAGCAGCGTCGACAGACCAGGCATGGCGGTGGCGCGCATCTTGTCGTCAAGCACCATCGCCACCTTACGGCCGGGTGGCGGTCCGTCGTCGGTTAGCGGCTCGATCAGGTCAAGCTCGGCTGGAAGGCCATTCAGCAGCGCCTTGGCGGAGATGACGGCCTTGTCGGGTTCGACCGTGATCGAGCCGTCGGCGTTCGTCACCGTCTGGCCTTCGAACGGTTTGGCCAGCGACAGATCCTTGTAGTCGAGCGCCACCAGCCAGTCGAGTTTGGAGGTATCGACGCCGGATTGCAGCGGGATGTCGGCCTTGACGTGGCCGGTCACCGTGCCGGACAGGTCGTCCGGCAACAGGCCGACATGGCGCATGGCGTTGATCGGCTCATAGGACGCGAGTTCGGCGATCGCGGAAGCTTCGCCGGCGACGTCGATGTCGAGCGCGCCGATCACCGGCGGTCGGTTTGCCGCTTTTACCGCCATCGTGCCGCCGCTTGCCGCCACGGTGCGGCCGCTCGGCATATAGACACTGCCGGAGGACAGGGTGATGTCGACATCATTGCCGTGAAACGCGACCACGCCGACGGCATCGCGGATCGGTGGAATGCGACCGGCCGTGTCGAAGCGCGATCCTTCTACCTGGAACCGGCCGAACACTTCATCCGATGAAAGCGGAACGCCGTTGCCCAGCCGCCCCGGCACGACCTGGAACTGGAGATTGGCGTCGACGACGCGGCCGCCGAACAGGTTTTTCAGCACCCACAGGCGGGCGTTGCGCGCGGAAAACCAAGGCCAGAGTTGCTTGACATGCGAGACCGGCATGTCGTGGATGTTGAGGGCCACGGATATGCCCGGGGCCTTGCCGTCGACGAATATCACCGCCGCGGTGCCCAGCACCTCGCTCTTAGGCCCCGATCGAACCCCGATCTGCTCGGCGACAAGCCTGTGGCTCTCGGGCTGATAGACGCCGGCGACGCGAGCAAAGAAATTGAGCGCAGGCTCGGGCGATTCCGAGGGCGCCAGCGTCGAACCGTCGCTGGTCAGATCGTAGCGATAGGACGGCTCCTCGCCCGCTGTTCCTGTGGCCGGCTTGGGGCCGATCGAACCGGCGAAAGCGAAGGTCGAACGGCCGGTCTTCAAAAGCAGCTTGTCGACCTGGATCTTGTTCGAGCCAGCGACAAGTGTCGCATCGAGGTCGAGATCGGCAGCAAGCAAACCGCGCTGGCCGAGATCGAGCACGGACCCGGTGAACGCCAATGAGGCCGTCAGGCGCGATGCATTCTCGCCGCCCCCTTGCGATCCCGTCAGCCTCAAGGCGACCGCGCCCAGCTTCCCACCTGATGCGCTTGCCGCCACGGCGGCAGGCGCCATCTTCACGCTGGCGTCCAGCGCGGTCACACGGCGGGTCGTGATATCGCGGGTGGCGGAAGCGGCGATGGCGAGCGTTCTGCCGTCGACCTCGGCGTCGGATGAAAGCTCCATGCCGCCCGGCCCCGCCTGCGAGACAGAGGCATCCGCGATCCTGACCAGTTTGACCGATCCGGCCTCCGGCAGCACGAGGTCGACATTGCTGAGGTCGATCCGGCGCATCGAATCCTCCCGCACCGCGTCGAGCGCGTGGTTGATGTTGGAGAAGACCGCTTCGGACAGTTTTTCCGGATCGATGAGGCCATCCTGATTGCGCAGCGCCGCGGACCAGTCGCCGCCCGACGGCATCGCCGCCATCACGATACGCGCATCGGAAATCCTGGCGCTGGTGAGCCGCACCTCGCCCGAAAGCAGCGGTATCAGCCTGATGCCGAAGCGGACCCGCCCGGCATCGGCCATCGGCTTGCCGTCGGCGGTCTTGAGGCTGACATCGTTGACCTGAAGCGCAATGAAGCTCGACCCGTCGAGTGTGAGGCGAGCCGGCCCGGCTTCGACATTGACGTCGACCCCGGCCAGTTTTTCGATGGCCGTTTCGGCTTCCGCCCGCAACCGTTCGGAGCCGATGCCCGATACGCCGACCGCATACACCGCGGCGGCGGCCAACAGCACAAGGGCGGCAAAGCCGGCGAACAGCCGCGCCAGGATGCGAACGCCGCGGCCTATCGACGCCTGGCCGAGCGGCGGCACCCGGCACGCAGACGGGAAGGCCCCCAGGTCGGTGATCTCATCACGCCTGAATCTGATCTTTTCGTGCTGCGGTTGCTCCTGATCCACGCAATTTTCCGTTCTACGAACTCGATCGTGGACGAATCCCCGCTCGACATTATAACGACGAGGCTTCGCGCGTAACCACAAACAAGGGCATCGATATGGCTGATCTCAAAGTGGGCGATCCTGCGCCTCAGTTCGACCTTCCCCGCGACGGCGGCGGCTCGCTCAGCCTCGCGGCATTGCTGGGCAAGCCGGTCGTACTCTACTTCTATCCGCAGGACGACACCACGGGCTGCACGACCGAGGCGATCGGCTTTTCGCAATTGAAGCCGAAGTTCGAGAAGGCTGGCGCCGTCGTGATCGGCCTGTCGCCGGACAGCGTCAAGAAGCACGACAAGTTCAAGTCAAAATACGATCTGACCATCGACCTGGTCGCCGATGAGGAGCGCAAGGTGATCGAGGCCTACCATCTGTGGGTCGAGAAGACGATGTATGGCCGCAAATATATGGGCGTCGAGCGCGCCACCTTCCTGATCGGCCGCGATGGACGGATCGCCAAAATCTGGCGGCAAGTGCGGGTCAAGGGCCATGCCGAGGCAGTGCTGGAAGCGGTGCGCGCGCTTTGATGTAACGCGGTGGCCTTGCATTTAAGCCTGCCGCGACGCGAGCCCGCGCCTGACATCCTATTCCAATTTGACTGCATCCATGAATTGCAAACGGTAGCGCCGAAGCAACCGACCGTTAACCTTAATGATGTGTAATGAGGGCTCGTCGTTGGTGTCGTAACGAAAGCTTGGTCCCGTGAATGTAACCGGTCAGTCAGCGGTCTTCGGCAGGCGCAAGGAGCCCCACACGGTCATCATCGCCCGGGGCGATGAGATAAGGCACTTCACCATACGGCCATGGGTAGCCGCATTTTGCGGGTCCGCGCTGGCGGCAATTGTCATAGGTTACCTGCTGGCAACCTCCTACCTGGTGCTGCGCGACGACCTGATCGGCGCGACCACCGCACGGCAGGCGCGCATGCAGCAGGCTTACGAGGATCGCATCTCGGCGCTGCGCGCCCAGGTCGACCGGATCACCAGCCGCCAGCTTCTCGACCAGCAGCTCATGGAAACCAAGGTGAGCGAGCTGCTGCAACGCCAGAGCCAGCTCAGCCTGCGCCATGGCCGCCTCGGACCGATCCTCGACCGCGCCGAGAGCGAAGTTGGAACGCCGCCTGCGGCAAGCACTGCGGCAGGCTCAAAGCCTGACCAGCGCGCCGACGCCACCGTTGCGCAGCCGCAGGCCTACACGGTTGCCAGCCTTGGTGCCGGTTTGGGCGCCAGCCCGGACACCGGGGATAACAGACCGTTCTCCCTATGGTCGACCCGTTCCGATCCGCTGCCCAGCGACACCGCCGCCGACCGTGCCGACAAGCTCTTTGTTTCGATCAACGAGTCGCTCAAGGCCATCGAAAGCCAGCAACTCACCCGCATCGCCACGCTTGCCGATAACGCCTACAAGAACGCCGATGCGATTTCGCAGGCGCTCACTGCGGCTGGCCTGCCGGTCGACAGCGACTTCGGCGACGAACGCGACGTCGGCGGCCCGCTGATCCCGGTCGACGGTTCTTTGATGTTCGACAGCAAGGTCAGGGAACTCGACGAGGCGCTCGACGCGCTCGACCACCTCAAGAAGGAAGCGCGCCGCCTGCCGCTCGCCAACCCCGCTCCCGGCCGTTCCGTCACCAGCCCGTTCGGCGTGCGCACCGACCCGATCCTTGGCACCGCGGCGCTCCATTCGGGCATGGATTTCAGGGCGCCGCTCGGCATGCCTGCCAAGGTCACGGCCCCCGGCGTTGTCGTCAAGGCCGGCTGGAACGGTGGCTATGGCCGCATGGTCGAGGTCGACCATGGCCAGGGCTTTGCGACACGCTATGGCCATCTCAGCGAAATCGACGTGAAGGTCGGCCAGAAGCTCGATGCCGGCGACGTCATCGGCAAGACCGGCAGCAGCGGCCGCTCGACCGGCCCGCATCTGCACTACGAGGTCCGCCACAATGGCGAGGCGATCGACCCCTTGCGCTTTCTGAAGGTCGGCAAGAAGGTCGCGCAGTACCTCTAAACGATTGCTGAAACGCGATTCACGTTCGAGCAGGAACTCATCGCCCACAGGTTGCATGGAACATAGTTCTCCCTCGCACGTTGTTGGTCATCACCAACTGACTGATGAGGCTGGAATGACGGCAACACCCAGAGCCGATCACATCTATCAGCGAGCATATCTACTGGCCGAGAGCGGCGTCCATGACCGCGCCGCGGAAATCGTCGCCATGCTGGTCACCGAGGGCTATCCGGAAGCGGTCGATTTGTTGAACACCGACAATATCCGCGCGGATCTCAGGCGTGCGTGCGAAGTCGCCGCTCCCCGTAGGCCCCGCCTTTTGTAAGGCCGCGAGCGACTGATCCCATGTCGGATGCAGGTTGCAGACGGCTCGAAGCGCCGGCACGAGCAATAGTCATCTTATTTTTGAATTCCATTTGACTGAATAAATCTTTGGTGCGAACCTGCGCTCTCCTAGGGAACGCAAGGCATGGCACTGCGGGGGACCAATCAGGAATTCGGGCGGCCTTACAACAGGCGCATCGTGCTCGAATCCATCCGCCTGCATGGCCCCGTCGCCCGCGGCGACATTGCAAGGCGGGTCGGGCTCACCGTCCAGACGGTTTCAACCATTGTTCGCGAACTGGAGGAGCACGGCTATGTCCTGTCCGTGCGCGAGGAGCCGCGGGGACGCGGCCTGCCTCCGGCAACGCTCAGGATCAATCCGGAAGGCGGCTATGCCGTCGGCATCCACATCACCCCCCTCGGGATCGACGCGGCCCTGACCAATCTCAGCGGCGACGTGATCGAAAGCGCCCACCGTGAGGCGCCGAATGCCACGCCCGATCTTGCCTTCGACCTGATCGGTGCGATGGTCAACGATTTGACCGGCCTGCGCCCCGGCGGCCGTGTTCTCGGCATCGGCATGGCGTTGCCCGGCCCATTCGGGGTGGAATCCATGAGCTTTGTCGGGCCGACGACGATGGCCGGCTGGAAGGACGTATCGCTCCGGGAACGGCTGGCGGCGTCGACGGGATTGCCGGCTTTTTTCGAGACAGACATGGCCGCCGCGGCCATGGGCGAGCGTCTCTATGGCCTCGGGACGGGATATTCCGAATACTACTATCTCTATTTCGGCGTCGGTCTTGGCGGCGTCATGGTGCATGAAGGAAGCGCATTGCGCGGTGCCTGGGGAAATGCCGGCGAGATCGGCCATATTCCCGTCGTCCCGGGCGGCGAGTTCTGTCCCTGCGGCAACCGAGGCTGCCTCGAACGCTATCTTTCGCTCGAAGCGCGAGGACGCTGGACTGGTGGTGATGCCGACTGGGTAGCCGAGATCGGCCCGGTCTTCCGCAACGCCATCGCCGTCGTCGAGAACCTGTTCGACCCCGAAACCGTCATCCTGGGCGGGCTCGCGTCCACCGATTTGCTTGAAAGGCTGGCCGGCTCGGCGACGCAGCTCCCCAACTCGGTCTCGGCCCGCAGGGACCGCACCAGCCCCCGCATCATCGTCGGGCGCGGCGGGCAACATGCGGTGTTGCGCGGCGCCGCCGCACTTGCCGTTTCCGGGGTGCTCTCGCCGCGCTTCGGCCAGATGTTCGCAGCCGAGCGCGAGCGGGATCGGGACCTCCTGCAAGGCAAGGGGATGGCGGCATGAGCGGAGCCCAGCCTGGCATGAGCGAACCCCTGCTGGTGCTCGACAACGTCACCAAGAACTATGGCGCCATCGAAGCGTTGAAAGGCATCAGCTTCTCGATCGGCAAGGGCGAGGTCGTGGCGCTTCTGGGCGACAACGGCGCCGGCAAGTCGACGCTGGTCAAGATCATAGCCGGCGGCCTGGAGCCGACGTCCGGCCGCATGCTGTTCGAGGGCAAGGAGTTCCTGGCAAGGTCCCCCGCCGAGGCCAAGGCCGCGGGCATCGAGACCGTCTACCAGGACCTGTCGCTTTGCACCAACGTCGACGTGGTGGCCAATTTCTTCATGGGCCGCGAGATCACCAGGAAGGTTCTCGGCGTTCCCGTGCTCGACGAGCGCGCCATGGAGCAGGTCGTGCAAAAGGCGCTGGCCAGCGCCGGAACCCGCATCCCTTCGCTGCGCACCAATGTCGAGCATCTTTCGGGAGGTCAGCGGCAAGCCATCGAACTCAACCGCTTCGTGCATTTTGGCGGCAAGCTCGTGCTTCTCGACGAGCCGTTCGCCGCACTCGGCGTCGAGCAGACGCGGCGCGGCCTCGACATGATCCGCCAGGTGGCGAGCCAGGGCATCGGCGTCGTCATCATCACCCATATCATGCAGCAGGCCTTCCAGGTCGCCGACCGGATCGTGGTGATCCGGCAAGGCGTCGTGGCGGGCGATGTCGCACGCAACAAAACAAGTCCCGACGCGGTGATCAACATGATCACCGGTGAGACGCTTGCCGGTGCCGGACCGGCTGGCTGAGGGACAAATGAGGGGTCCGGCGCAAGAGGAGCGAACGACATGAAGAAAATACTTCTTTCCGTCTTCGGTATCCTGGCACTGGCCTTTGCCACAATCATGCCGGCATTCGCACAGTCCAAAGGTACCGTCTACTACATGGTGCCGACACTGCTCGATGAATTCCAGACCGGCTCGGTGAGCGCGCTGGAACTCTTCCTGAAGCAGACCGGCTATGAGATGAAGACGCTGAACGCCGACAACAAGACCGACGCCCAGCAATCGCAGATGAACGACGTCATCGCGCTCAAGCCGTCAGCGATCATTCTCGCCGCCGTCGATTTCAATGCGCTGAAACCATCGATCGAGGCCGCTCGTGCGGCCGGCATCCCGGTGGTCGAGTTCGACCGTCAGATCACCTCCACCCCTTCCGACTTCACCTCGGTGGCCGGAACCGTCGAAATCGGCCACGTCGCCGCCGATCAGGCCGAGAAACTGCTGACCGCCAAGAACGGCTCGGTGAAGGGGAAAATCCTGCAGGTGCTCGGCGATCCCGGCGACCCCTACACGCTCGACATCCAGAAGGGTTTCGAGGAGAAGATGAAGGCGTTCCCGGACGTCAAGATCATCTCGCTGCCGGCCATGCAATGGGCGGCGGATGCAGCCGGGACCATCGTCAACGACCAGCTGCTCGCCAACCCTGATATCGACCTGATCTTCAGCCATGCGGCGCACCTGTCGGTCGCCGCCGTCGCCTCGCTCGAGGCCGCCGGCAAGAAGCCCGGCGACGTTATGCTGATGAGCTCGAACGGCGCGCCGGTCGGCCTCGACCTGATCCGCAAGGGCTGGCTCAACGTCGAAGTCGAGCAGCCGCTCTACGCGCAGGCCGCGGCGGTCGCCATGTTCATGGACAAGATCGTCAACAAGCAGGAGATCAAGCCGGGCGAGTATGAAGTGCTCGGCCTGAAGTCGACCGTGACCAAGGAAGCCTGGGGACCCAACATCAAAATCCCGGGCGCCGCCATCACCAAAGAAAACGTCGACAATCCGGCCTTCTGGGGCAATCTGAAGCCGCCATCGGATACGGTGAAGCCGGTCGAATAACATTGTTGTTGCGCTCCGGGCCGCACGGCCCGGAGCGCACCCAAGAGCGCCGCGCGTCCGCATGGACGTGCGTGGCATGTTGTATCGCCTTGAACCCGCGCGCCAACCGGATCAGCCCATGAATCCCCGCACACGCCAAGTCCTCGAGTTCATCCTCGACAATCTCGTCTGGTTCATGCTGGTCTTCGTGCTGGTGGTCTTCTCCCTCTTCGTTCCGAACTATTTCCAGCTCGGTATATTCGCCAACATCATCGAGGCGTCGAGCGTTCTTGGCGTGATGTCGATCGGCCTGGCGCTGGTCATCATCGCCGGGCACATGGACCTGTCGGTCGAATCGGTCGCGGCGCTCAGCGCCATGGCGGTCGGCATCCTGTTCTGCTCGGCGGGTATCGGCCTCGGCGTTCAACTGCATCCCGAATGGCTGATGGTCCCGGTATCGCTGCTCATAGCTCTGATCGTCGGCGGGATTATCGGCGCCTTCAACGGCTATCTCGTCGTGCGGCTGAAGATGAGCGCCTTCATCATCACGCTGGCGTCCTACATCTGGGTGCGCGGCCTGGTGCTGGTCATTTCCGGCGGCCGCTCTGCGCAGGATCTGGCGCCGGCGATCCGCTGGTTCGGCATTCAGCGCCTGCTTGGCCTGCCGCTCACGGCGTGGATCGCCATTTCCTGCTTCGTCGTCTTTTCGCTGATCATGGCCAAGACGCCGTTCGGCAGGCATCTCGTCATGATCGGCGGCAATGAGACCGCGACCTTCCGCGCCGGCATCCGCGTCAACCGCAACCTGGTTATTGCGTTCATCCTCGCCGGCGCCATCGCCGGCCTTGCCGGCTGGCTGCTGGCGATCCGCACCTCCGGCGCCACCGCCAATCTCGGCGTCGGCCTGCTGTTCAACGCCTTTGCCGCCGTCGTCATCGGCGGCGTCAGCCTGAAGGGTGGCGTCGGCACCCTGCCCGGCGTCTATGCCGGCGTGCTTTTGCTGTCGGCCATCAACACGGCGATCAACCTGATGGGTCTGCCGGCCAATTTCACCCAGGTGATCCACGGCCTGCTGGTGCTTGCCGCCGTGCTGCTCGACGCTTTCAAGCAGACGATACGCCAAAGATTGGCATGAGAGAGGGGCTGGCATGAACGGGCGACTTGACGGAAAGGTGGCGCTGGTCATCGGCGCGGCCCGCGGCATCGGCAAGGCCACCGCCCTGCGTTTCGCCGAGGAAGGCGCCAGGCTGGTGCTGGCCGACACAGAGATCGAGGCGGGGCAAGCGGCCGCGGACGAGATCGGCGCCGCCTTCATCCGCACCGACATCTCACAGATGGCCGATGCGGAAGCCGCCGTGGCGGTGACGCTCGACCGTCACAGCCGGCTCGACATCCTGGTCCAGAATGCCGGCATCTATCCCTGGCAGCTCATCGAGAACACCAGCCCGGACGACTGGGACCAGGTCATGGCCGTCAATTTGCGCGGCACCTTCAATGCCACCCGTGCCGCGCTCGCGCCGATGAAAGCGCAGCGTTTCGGGCGCATGCTCTACACCTCGTCCATCACCGGCCCGCACGTCACCAGCCCCGGTCACGGCCACTACGCCGCGACCAAGGCCGGCATCAACGGCTTCATCCGCTCGGCGGCGCTGGAATTCTCCGGCTACGGCATCACCGTCAACGGCGTCGAGCCCGGCAACATCCTCACCGAGGCGATCCAGATGCATCGCGGCGCGGCCTATATCAAGAATATGGAAGACTCCATCCCGCTCGGCCGGCTCGGCAGCCCTCGGGAAGTGGCCAACGCCTTCCTGTTCCTCGCCTCGGACGATGCCAGCTACATCACCGGCACGACCATCGTCGTCGATGGCGGGCAGTTGCTGCCCGAAGGCAAGGATTTTCGGCTGCTGCCGCCGTGAATGGTGGGCAATGACGGGCTCGAACCGCCGACATCTTCGGCGTTTTGGCGCCAGCGAGATGCCTTTCGGGCCGGTCTTCCTCCTGAGGGATCGATCGGTGTCCTGCTCTATCTGGAGGTCGCGCAGGCGCTCGCGCTGAATTGATCGGACCCGTCGCGCGGAAAGGGGTGCGGCGGGCTTTTTTCAGTTGGACGATCTCTCGCGGGCGTCGGCGACGCTTCAGCCGACCTTTGCTGCCTTCAGCGCTTCGTTGATGCGGCTTTGCCAGCCTGGGCCGGTGCGGCGGAACTTCTCAATCACGTCCTGGTCGAGCCGGATGTTGATAGCCTTCTTCGGCTTCTCCAGTGGGGGACGGCCGCCAAGGTTCCTCTCCATCTTCGCCGTCAGTTCGGGGAATACCTCGGCAAATGGCTTGGCCTGCTTTAGCTGCTCATCGGTGAGAGCGGGGATATCGGCCTCGTCCCAATCCTTCTTGGTGTAGCCGCGACCGGGTTCGAAATTGCTCTTCTTGCGGATCATTCGACCAGCCTCCTTTCCTTGACATTTGCGCGCCTCATGGTGATGACCGAAAGCCCTTCGGTCCCAAGATAGGCGAACACGACAACAACGGTGTTGTCCGCCAGACGGCCGATCGCAAAGTACCGGTTCGCCTTGGCGGGGATGATGCGAGCGTTCAGGAAGAACGTCTCGTCCAACGATGCGAAGTCCAGCCCATGTTTCTCAAGGGTGGTCAGGCGCTTCGGTTCGTCCCAAACGATCATCGTTAGTTTTTGTATATACGAAAAC
>NZ_NWQG01000269.1:0-11938 GCF_002529485.1 Mesorhizobium sanjuanii | reverse complement strand
ATCTACGAGATCCGCGTCTCGGTGGTGCCCTGAGGATCGGACCCAAAAGTGGGAACCGGTTTTGGGAAAATTCGATGCTTAAAATAGACATCTAGCTATCGAGCAGCGCCTGCAGCGTCTCGATGCGGTCGGCCTCGGCCGCCGGCTTGTCCCAGCGCAGCCGTGATATACGCGGGAAGCGCATGGCGACGCCCGATTTGTGCCGCGTCGAGCGGTTGAGCCCTTCGAACGCCACCTCCAGCACCAGGCCTTGTCTGCGATCGGCCCGCACCGAGCGGACCGGGCCGAAACGCTCGACCGTGTTGTCCCTGACATATTTGTCGATCTGCTTCAGCTCTTCGTCGGTGAAGCCGAAATAGGCTTTGCCGACCGGCACCAGCTCTTCAGCGCCTTCGGGGCCGGACCAGACGCCGAACGTATAATCGGAATAGAAGCTCGAACGCTTGCCATGGCCGCGCTGGGCATACATCAGCACCGCGTCGACCGTATGCGGATCGCGCTTCCACTTGAACCACGGGCCTTTCGGCCGTCCTGCGAGATAGGGTGAATCCCAGCGCTTCAGCATGACGCCCTCGATGATCGGGTGCGGCGGCGCGCTGCGCAATTCCTCGAGTGCCGTCCAGTCGGCGAACTCGACCAGCGGTGACAGGTCGAAGCGGCTCGGACCGAGTGTTCCCACGAAGGCTTCGAGGCGGCCGCGCCGCTCGCGAAACGACAGCGCGCGCAAATCCTCGTCGCCGATCTGCAGGACGTCATAGCAGCGCATGAACGCCGGAAATTGCTGCTGTATCTTCGCTGACACGCTCTTGCGGTTCAGCCGCTGCTGCAGATCTGAAAACGTGCCGGTCGCCTGGGGATCGCCGACCAGCAGTTCGCCGTCGAGCGCGGCTGAAAAATCCATGGCTTCGGCAAGGTCGGGGAAGGCGCCGGAGACATCGTCGCCGGTGCGCGAATAGAGCCGGCGAACGCCACCTTCGCAAACCGCCTGGACGCGGATGCCATCCCATTTCCACTCGGCCGCATAGTCGGCCGGATTGAGCTTTTCGAGATCGCCGTCGCCGACAGCATTGGACAGCATCACCGGCCTGAACAGCGCCAGTGCGGTCTTCTCGGGTCTTTCGGCCTTGCCTTCCAGCCAGGCGAAGAGGCCGGCATAGGGCGGCGTCAGACCGTGCCAGAGCTCCTCGATCTCGGCGACGTCGACTTGGCCCAGGTCGGCCAGCGCCTGCTTGGCCAGCCGCGCCGAGACGCCGATGCGCAGGCCACCGGTCACCAGCTTGATGATGGCAAAGCGCGCCGAAATGCTCGCGCTGTCCAGCAGCTTCGCCAGCACCTTCGGTCCGTCGGAACGGCTCGCCGCTTGCAATTTTGCCACAACCTCGGCGAGCGTCGGCGAATGGTTCGGCATGTCTCCGGGCGGCTGCGGCCAGACCAGCGATACGGTTTCGGCGAGGTCCCCGACATAGTCGTAGGAATAGCCGAACAGCACCGGGTCCATGCGCTCGACGACCAGCGTGCGCAGCATGGCCGGCTTGACCGCGGCGATCGAAAGGTCGCCAGTGATCGCGGCCAGCGCCAGCCCGCGATCCGGATCCTCGACGCCGCGGAAATAATCGGTCAAAAGCGTTAGCTTGCCATTGCGCGACGGCGTCAGCACCAGGCGGTCGAGGAGTTCGGCGAAGCGGTTCAACTCAATCGCCCTCGTCCTCATAGCCGACCAGATGCAGCGGTCGTGCGGCAATGCCTTCGAGTTCGCACCAGCGCACCAGGGCCTCCTCGCGCCCATGCGTCACCCAGATCTCCTCGGCGCCGGTCTCCTTGATCGTAGCAATCAGCTCGTCCCAGTCGGCATGATCGGAGATGATCAGCGGCAGCTCGACGCCGCCCTGCTTGGCGCGCTGGCGGATGCGCATCCAGCCGGAGGCAAAGCACGAGATCGGATCGGGAAAGCGCCGCGCCCAGCGGTCGGCGAAGGCCGAGGGCGGGCCGACAACGATGGCCCCGGTGAAATCTTGCCTGGCGCCGCTTTCGACGGTTGCCGGCTCCAGCGTGCCGAGGTCGATGCCTTGGCTCTGGTAATACTCGCTGAGCCTGGCCAGCGCGCCATGGATGTAGATCGGCCTGTCGTAACCGGCATCGCGCAGCAGTCGCATCACCCGCTGCGCCTTGCCGAGCGCATAGGCGCCGACCAGATGCGATCGTTCGGGAAACTGCGCCGCCGATTTCAGCAGCCGGGCAATCTCTTCGCTATCGGGCGGATGGCGGAACACCGGCAGGCCGAAAGTCGCCTCGGTGATGAACACATCGCATTGGACCGGTTCGAACGGCTCGCAGGTGGCGTCCTTCTGGCGTTTGTAGTCGCCGGAAGCGACGATGCGCCTGCCCTGATGCTCGACGGCGATCTGCGCCGAGCCGAGCACATGGCCTGCCGGGTGAAAGGTGACGGTGACCCCGTTCAGCGCGATCGTCTCGCCAAGGGTTGCCGCTTGCGTCGTCCCGGCGAATCCTTCGCCATAGCGCAACCCCATGATGTCGAGCGTCTGCCTTGTGGCCAGCACGGAACGGTGGCCGGAACGGGCATGATCGGAATGGCCATGCGTGATCAGCGCCCGGTCGACCGGCCGCACCGGGTCGATGAAGAAATCGCCGGGCGGACAATAGAGGCCTTCGGGCCGGGGGTGAAGCAGGTCGCTGGCGCGCATTTTTCCAAGATAGTTGCTAATTCCGCCGCGGGAAGCCTGTTGCAAGAGACTGCTGACTCCAGCATACACGCCTGCCGGCTTCATCTGCTGGCGGAACAACCGTCCATGAAACCGCACCAGACCTCTTCCGCCGATCCCGGTGTAATGTCTGCTGCGAAAAAGCCCGATTCGCATGTCCGGATTATCTGGGGAATCGACACGGAGCACGCCCATGCGCTGGAACTTGGTGGTCTTGGCATCTTGCCTGGCAATGGCCGGCTGCGCCGGCTCTTCGCTGGCCGAACGGCAGGATGAAAACGTCGAGTCCTCCCTCCAATTCGACAGCGTGCCTTGCGACCAATTGCTGGCGCAACGAAACGCCTTGGCGCAGCAATATCACCTTTCGCAGGACGCCAAGCCCACCTTCCAGAATTCGGGGGTAGGCTTCGGCCCGTTCACGCCCGATGTCCGTTCCAAGACCCGGCGCGATGCCGAACAGGCCAGCGGCCGGATCGACGCCATGAACCGGTCGATCACCCGCCGCGAATGCGGCAAGCCGGCCAAGCAGAACAAATTCGCCTTGCCTGGCTAATATCCCGCCTTGCGATCCACCAGATTGTCGAGCGTCTCGCCACGCTCGAACGCCGCCATCTGCCGCAGCATGATCGGCACCAGATGCACGGGATCGGAGGTCGCGGCCGCATGCGGCGTGACGAACACCTTCGGGTGGCTCCACAGCGGACTGGTCTTGGGCAGCGGTTCGACCTCGAACACGTCGAGGCTCGCTTCCTTCAGCGTGCCGTCCTCCAGCGCGCGCAGGATGTCGGCGTCCTTCTGCAGCCGGCCGCGCCCGGCATTGATCAGCACCGAGCCGCCAAGGCCGTTGCGCTTGCGCAGCTCCTTCAGCACACCATGGTTGATCATGCCTTGCGTCTGCGGGGTGAGCGGCAACAGCACCACCAGAATGTCGGTGGCATTGAGGAAAGGGATCAATCCGGCCTCGCCCGAATAGGTCGAGACGCCTTCCATCGGCCGGTCGCTGCGCGACCAGCCGTTGACCGCAAAGCCGAGCGACTTGAGCGCCGACGCCGCCGCGCGACCGAGATTGCCGAGCCCCATGATGCCGACGGAGATGTCGCCGGCCAGCCGCTGCGGCGGCTCGTGCCAGATCTTCTTGGGCTGCTGCGAGCGGTAGAGCATGCCCTGGCGGTGGTGGTCGAGTACCCGCCACACGACATATTCGGTCATGTGCTGGGTAAGGTTGTCGGCGACGATCTTCACGATCGGCACATCGGGCAAGGTGGGGTCGGCGAAGATGTGGTCGACGCCGGCGCCGATGGAAAAGATGGCGCGCAGATTGGGCAGCGACGACAGAAGGTTCGGCCGCTGCTTCCACACCACCGCATAGGTGATCGAGGGGTCGCTGGCGCCTTCCGGCTCAAGCACGACTTCGCGCTCCGCCGACAGCAGCTCTTGCCAGCGCCGTGGATGGATACCGGTAAGGGCAAGCAGGATACGGCCTTTTTCCATTCGCGGAGTATTCTTCCCTGTTGTTCGAGCCTTTTGCAGCCTACTCGCTGACGATGCCGACCGGCGCCGTCTCGATCTTGAAGGCGGCAGAGATCAGCGCCCGAGTATAGTCGGTTTGCGGGTTTCCAAAAATCTGTTCGGAAGGACCGGCCTCGACGATCCTGCCATTGCGCATGACGATGACGTCGTTGGCAAGGGCGCGGATGACCTTCAGATCGTGGCTGATAAACAGATAGGCGAGATCGTGCTTGGCCTGCAGGCTGCGCAGGAGGTCGACGACCTGCGCCTGTACGCTCATGTCGAGCGCCGAGGTCGGTTCGTCCAGCATGACGAAGCGCGGGTTGAGCACCATGGCGCGCGCAATGGCCACGCGCTGCCGCTGGCCGCCGGAGAATTCGTGCGGATAGCGATTGCGCGTGGCGGGGTCGAGCCCGACCTCCTTCAGCACATCGACGATGCGCTTGTCGCGCTGATCGGGCGACAGTTTCGGCTCATGGATCTTCAGCCCTTCCTCGATGATCTCGGAGATCGACATGCGCGGGCTGAGCGAGCCGAACGGATCCTGGAAGACGATCTGCAACTCGCGCCGGAGCGGCCGCATGTCGTTGAAGGTCAGCTTGTTGATGTCGCGTCCGTTGAACTGGATGCTCCCGGTCGACGAGATCATCCTGGCCAGCGCCAGGCCGAGCGTCGTCTTGCCCGAACCGGATTCGCCGACGACGCCGAGCGTCTGCCCGGCGCGCACTGTGACGTCGATGCCGTCGACCGCCTTCACATTGTCGACGGTGCGCCGGAAAAAGCCTCGTTTGATCGGAAACCAGACCTTTATGTCCTTGCCCGTCATCACAGGCTTGGCGGCATTGTTGGCGGCCGGCGGCTTGCCCTTCGGTTCGGCGGCAAGCAAATGCCTGGTGTAAGCGTGCTGCGGATTGGCGAAAATGTCCTTGGTCGGACCGGTCTCGACGATCTTGCCCTTGGTCATCACGCAGACCCGATCGGCGATCTTCCTGACGATACCGAGATCGTGCGTGATGAACAGCATCGACATGTTCTTGCGGCTCTTCAGGTCCGCCAGCAGTTCGAGGATCTGCGCCTGCACGGTCACGTCGAGCGCCGTCGTCGGCTCATCGGCGATCAGAAGCTCGGGCTCGTTGGCCAGCGCCATGGCGATCATGACACGCTGGCGCTGGCCACCGGAAAGCTGGTGCGGATAGGCGTCGAGCCGTTTCTCCGGCTCGCGGATGCCGACTTCGTTCAACAGTTCCAGCGTGCGCGCCTTGGCCTGGCGGTCGCCCAGCCCCTGATGCAGCTTCAGCACCTCGACGACCTGCTGCTCGATCGAGTGCAGCGGATTGAGCGAGGTCATCGGCTCCTGGAAGATCATGGTGATGTTGTTGCCGCGCACGCGGCGCAGTTCCTTCTCGTTGGTGGCGAGCAGGTCGGCGCCCTGGAACAGGATCTGCCCCGACGGATGGCTGGCTGTCGGATAGGGAAGCAGCTTCAATACCGACAGCGCCGAGACCGACTTGCCGGACCCGGATTCGCCAACCAGCGCCACCGTCTCGCCCTTGGCGATGTCGAAGGAGATATGGTCGACGGCCATCGACTGGTGGCCTTCCTGCACGAAGGCCACGCTGAGATCCCTGACGGAAAGGAGAGGGGCTTCGCTCATCTGAACGTCTTGCGCGGATCGAAGGCGTCGCGGGTCGCCTCGCCGACGAAGACCAGCAGCGACAGCATCAGCGAGATGACGACGAAGCCGGAAATGCCCAGCCACGGCGCGTTGAGGTTGCGTTGCGCCTGTTTCAGGAGCTCGCCGAGCGAGGCCGAACCGGGCGGCAGCCCGAAGCCGAGATAGTCGAGCGAGGTCAGCGTCGAGATCGAGCCTGAGAGCAGGAACGGCAGGAAGGTCAGCGTCGCCACCATGGCATTGGGCAACAAATGCCGGAACATGATGGTGCGGTTCGGCACGCCCAGCGCGCGGGCCGCGTTGACATATTCGAAATTGCGGGCGCGCAGGAATTCAGCCCGCACCACGCCGACCAGCGCCACCCAGGAAAACAGCAGCATCAGCCCGAGCAGGATGAAGAAACCGGGCGGCAGGATGGCCGCGATGATCAGCAGGAGATAGAGCACCGGTATCGCCGACCAGATCTCGATGAAGCGCTGGAACAGAAGGTCGGTCCAGCCGCCGAAATAGCCTTGCAATGCGCCGGCCGACACGCCGATCAGCCCCGAGCCGGCGGTAAGGATCAGCCCAAATAGCACCGAGACCCTGAACCCGTAGATGACCCGCGCCAGCACGTCGCGCGCCTGGTCGTCGGTGCCCAGCCAGTTCCAGTTGCCCACGATGCAATTGGGATCGGCGTCGCCTTGCGGATACTGGTTGCAAAGGGTCTTCTTGTCATAGAGCCAGGACGGCTTGGTCGGCGCCGCCTCCGGAATGGCGTTGTTGACGGTCTGGTAGGAGTAGCGGATTGGCGGCCAGATCGTCCAGCCATGGGCATCGATCTCGTCCTGGATGACCGGGTCGCGATAATCGGTGACCGCGTAGAAGCCGCCGAACTTCTCCTCGGGGTAGGCGACCAGAACCGGAAACAGGATATCGCCCTTGTAGAAGGCGACCAGCGGCTTGTCGTTGGCGATCAGCTCGGAAAACAGCGACAGCACGAACAGCACGAGGAATATCCACAACGACCAGTAGCCGCGCCGGTTCGCCTTGAAATTCTGCCAGCGGCGCTGGTTGAGCGGCGACAGCCGGGGGCGTGCTGCCAGCTCCGGCGTTGCCGCGGCCGTGCCTTTCGCCGTCGACATCAGACGTCTCTCCGCTCGAAGTCGATGCGCGGATCGACCCAGGTATAGATCAGGTCGGACAAGAGCCCGACAAACAGGCCGAGAAGCGAGAAGATGTAGAGGTTGGCGAACACCACCGGGTAGTCCCTCTCGACCACGGATCTGAAGCCGAGCAGGCCAAGGCCGTCGAGCGAGAAGATGTTCTCGATCAGCAGCGAACCGGTGAAGAAGGCCGAGATGAAGGCACCGGGAAAGCCGGCGATGACGATCAGCATGGCGTTGCGAAAGACATGGCCGTAGAGCACGCGCCGCTCCGACAGGCCCTTGGCGCGCGCCGTCACCACATATTGCTTGCGGATCTCTTCGAGGAACGAATTCTTGGTCAGCAGCGTCGTCGTGGCGAAGGCCGACAGCACCAGCGCCGTCAGCGGCAGGGTCATGTGCCAGAAATAGTCGAGGATCTTGTCCGGCCACGACAATTGGTCCCAATTGTCCGAGACGATGCCGCGCAATGGGAACCAGTCCCAGAACGAGCCGCCGGCAAACAGCACCATCAACAGGATGCCGAACAGGAAACCGGGGATGGCATAGCCGACGATGACGACGCCGCTGGTCCAGACGTCGAAGGCCGAGCCGTCCTTGACCGCCTTGCGGATACCGAGTGGGATCGAGATCAGGTAGGACAAAAGCGTGATCCACAGACCGATCGATATGGATACCGGCATCTTTTCCAGGATCAGGTCGAGCACCGAAATATCGCGGAAATAGCTGTTGCCGAAATCGAACCTTATATAGTTCCACAACATCAGGCCGAAGCGCTCGAGTGGCGGCTTGTCGAAGCCGAACTGCTTTTCCAGCTTGGCGATGAATTCGGGATCGAGCCCTTGGGCGCCGCGGTATTTCGAACCGACATCGCCGGCCACGTCGAAATTGCTGCCGCCCGCGTCGCCGCCACCGCCGCCCAGGCGATCACTGCCGCCCTGGTTGGTCAGCCTGGCGATGACCTGCTCCACCGGTCCACCCGGCGCAAACTGGATGACGGCGAAGGATATCGCCATGATGCCGAACAGGGTCGGGATCATCAGCAGGATGCGGCGCAGTATATAGGCGCCCATCAGGCTTTCTGCCCAGCGTCAGCGGGAATGTCAGGCTTTGCCAATTTTCGCCGCCTTGTCCTTGTCGAACCACCACAGCGCTTCCATCGCGAAGCCGTAGTCGGGTTTCGTTTCGTTGAAACCAAACATGTCCCAGAAGGCCACGCGGTGATTCGCCGAATACCAACTAGGAATCCAGTCCATGCGCGCACGCAAGACCCGATCGAGCGAACGCAGCACTGTCGTCAGTTCCTGACGGTTTTTGACGCGGTCTATCGCCTCGACAAGCATGTCGATCGCCGGGTCAGCCGTGCCGGACAGATTGCGCGATCCTTGCAGGTTGGCCGAGCGTGAGTGGAAGATACCGTCCATTCCCTCCCGTGTTGGCGTCGGCGAGAACAGCACCGCCATCGCTATCATGTCGAAATCGAAGCTGGCCTGCCTGGCCTGATGCTGCGCCGACTCGACCAGGCGGATCGAGGCGTCGAAGCCGATGGCCTTCAAATTCTCCGCCCATGGCCCATAGATGCGCACCAGACCTTCGTCGTCAGCGAGGATTTCCAACCTGAAAGTTTCGCCGGCGGCATTCTGGAAAAATTGGCCGGACCGTTTCCATCCCGCGTCAGCCATCAGCTTTTGCGATTCGCGCAGCAATTTCCGGTCACGGCCGCTGCCGTCGGATGGTGGGAGAACATAGGCTTCGCCGAAGACTTCAGGCGCAAGTTTGTCGCGAAGCGGTTCCAGCAGCGTCAGTTCGTCAGGAGACGGTACGCCGGTGGCTTTGAACTCCGATCGTTCGAAATAGGATTGCGAACGGTTATAGAGGCCGTAGAACAGCGATTTGTTGGTCCATTCGAAATCGAAGCACAACGCAATGGCGCGGCGCACGCGCATGTCCCGAAACCGCTCGCGCCGCTGGTTCATGGCCGTCGCGTACATTAACGGGCGTTTTTCGGAAGGAAACTCGCGTTTGACCACCTTGCCCGCGGTGAGCGCCGGAAAATCGTAGCCGGTAGCCCATACGCGCGACGTTGCCTCTTCGCGGAAATGGACTTCGCCCTTCTTGAACGCCTCGAAAGCCGCCTGACGGTCGCCATAGAACTCTATGCGCAGTTTGTCGAAATGGAACTGGCCTTTATTGACCGGCAGGTCGCGGCCCCAATAGTCCACGACGCGCTCGAACTCGATTGTCTGTCCCGGACGCACCAACCCGACCTTGTAAGGACCGGATCCAAGCGGCGCCTTCATGCGGGAGCTGTCAAACGGGGCGATCGCGAAATATGCCTTGGAGAGGATCGGGAACGTTGCGACATCCAGGATGGTGCGTTCCGATTGCTTGCCTGAAAAGGTCAACCTCAGCGTTCCAGTATCGGCGGCGACGGCTTGGGTCATCTCACGCAGCGGCAGCGAGAGATCGGGATGGCCCTGATCCTTGAAAAGGGTGAACGTATATGCGGCATCCTCTGCGGTCAGCGGCGAGCCGTCATGCCAGCGCGCCTGCGGGCGCAGGGCGAATTCGAACATGTTGCGGTCCGCCGAGATCGTCACGCTTTCAGCCAGCAGTCCATAGATCGAATCCGGCTCGTCCTGTGCGCTGGTCATGAGCGAATCGAAACACATTTCCATGCGCGGCGGGGCGTCACCCCTGGGCACAAAGCTGTTCAGCGTGTTGAAGGTGTAAGGGTTCTGGTTGAACACCCACTGCGATGGGCCGAAATTGAAGATGCCGCCCTTGGGCGCGTCGACATTCACATAGTCGAAATGCGGGAAGTCAGCGGGATATTTAAGATCGCCGAAAGCCGACAGGCCGTGCAGTTTTACGCCGGTCGGGATGGAGGCGAATGCTCGGTCGGGCAACAGCATTGACGCCGCCGCGGCGGTGCCAAGCGCCAGGAAATCGCGGCGCGGAAGCAAGCTCTGCCGCCCCATCAATTGAGGCCCTTGTATTTGGCGGCCAGCGCCTTTTCCTTCCCGGGGTCAATCCACCAGGAATCGATATCGGGCCCGACATAGGTCGGCTGCTTGTCCGGTATTCCGAATTTGTTCCAATAGGCCAGCCGCACGTCGGGTCGTGTGAATTGCGGTACTGCGTAGAAATTCCAAAGCAGCACGCGGTCGAGCGCGCGGGTGGCGGCTATAAGATCGTCACGGTCGGAGGCGAAGATGACACGGTTGACCAGCGCGTCGACGACGGGATCCTTGATGCCGGCATAGTTACGGGAGCCGGGCGAATCTGCGGCCTTGGACGACCAGAAGTCACGCTGCTCGTTGCCGGGCGAATCCGATTGCGGCAGCACGACCGTCGTCATGTCGTAGTCGAAATTGTTGACGCGGTTGATATACTGGCTGCTGTCGACGAAGCGCAGCGTGGCGACGATGCCGATCTTGCGCAGCATGGTCACATAAGGATTGAGGGTTGCCTCGGCGCCCTGGCGGAAATCGAGAATCTCGAAGGCAAAGGGCTGGCCCGTCTTGGCGTTGACCATCTTGCCATCCTTGATCACCCAGCCCGCTTGCGCGAACAGGTCGACGGCCGATTTCAGGATCTTGCGTTCCGCCTGGGGACTGTCGAACGCTGGAATCTTGAACTCCTCGGTGAAAAGCTCCGGTGGCAGCTTGTCCTTGTATTGGTTGAGAATTTCCAGTTCTTTGCCTTGAGGTAACCCGTTTGAGGCGAGGCCTTCGCTGCCGATAAAATAGCTGGTGATCCGCGTATTGAGGCCGAAAGACTGAGTGCGGTTGATCGTGTCGAAATCGTAAAGATAAGACAGTGCCTGGCGCAAATGCCTATCCTGGAACAGTGGCCGCCGGGTGTTCATGGCAAAGCCTTGGAATTTGGCCAGCGATGCTGCCTTGAACTGTTTCTTGATGACGTCGCCGGCCTTGATTGCCGGGAAATCGTATTTCGTCATCCAGTTGCGGCCGCTGTTTTCGACATTGATGTCTTCCAGGCCACCCTTGATGAAAGCGAACCACGCGGCGTTGTCGTCGAGGAAATAGACGTAGCGTTTCGTGTCGAAGTTTTCGCGGCCGATCTTCACCGGCAGCTTCGCTCCCCAATAATCGGGCACGCGTTCCCAGACGATCTCGGCTCCAGGCTTGAAACTCTTCACCTTGTAAGCAGCGGAACCCAGCGGGATTTCGAGGGTTGGTTTGGTAACGTCGCGCTTGTTGCCCTTGGCATCGGTACCTTCCCACCAATGCTTGGGCAACACGACAAGATCGCCCATGATCTTCGGCAGTTCGCGGTTTCCCTTCTGGTCGAAGCGGAATTCCACCTCGCGATCATTGACCGCCACCGCTTCGGTGACATTCGCGAAATAGCGATTATACATCGGGCTGTTGGTCTTCAGCACGTTGAATGACCAGATCACGTCATCAACAGTGATTGGTTTGCCATCATGCCATTTGGCACGCGCGTCGAGACGATAGGTGGCGGAAGAGTAGTCGGCCGGATATTTGTAGGCGTCGGCGATCAACGAATGGCTGACGCTCCCTTCATCGGTGGCCTGTTCCATCAGCGTTTCGTACAGAAGGCCGCCGCCGAATGGGGCGAAACCCTCCGCCGGTGAACCTTGCACAATATAGGGATTGAAGCTGTCGTAGGTGCCGATGACCGTAGAATTCAGAGTTCCGCCCTTCGGCGCATCCGGGTTCACGTAATCGTAACGCTGGAAGTTCTCGCCATATTTCGATTCGCCGAGAAGCGACGACGTCGTGCGCCACTCATCGGCGAAACCGGCCTGCAGGCTGGCGGCGAAGGCGAGCGCGAACGCCGATGCGAAAAGCGTGCGGTAGCGGCCAACCTTCATGCGTTCTCCTCATCGCGAGCCCCAGAAC
>NZ_NWQG01000268.1:0-6924 GCF_002529485.1 Mesorhizobium sanjuanii | reverse complement strand
GAATCCGCCTTGCGGGCGACAAAATGTTTGGCCACATAGACTTATGACCCGCGCCTCGCTGTTCCTCGCAGCTTGCCTCGCCGCCAGCATGGCTGTCGGCGCGCGGCCGGCATTGAGTGCCGAAGCCCCGTTCGAGCCAGGGTTGATGCGGCTGGCGGAGGTGCTTGGCTCGCTGCATTTCCTGCGCAATCTGTGCGGTGAGAAAGGCGACCAGTGGCGCGTCGAGATGGAGAAGCTGATGGCTTCGGAAAATCCTGGCCCGGAGCGGCGCGCCCGCTTCATCGCCAGTTTCAACCGCGGCTATCGCTCCTTCGGCGGCACCTACACGCAATGTACCGCTTCGGCGACGGAAGCCATCAGTCGTTACATGAAGGAAGGCGAGACGCTGTCGCGCGACATCGCCTCGCGCTACGGCAACTGACGCCAACTTTTCGGCCGCCCTCCGTCTCGGCGCCGTTCGTCACATCGGCATTTGACCCTCCCTCCTTGTTTCCGAGAGCATCTTGGTGCAATCCTCATGTTGCACTTCTGCAACAGCATTAACGAAACGTTACGGCGCAGATGTGGAATTAACTCAAACTGAAGGTTTTCATCCCGCTCGCCGGTCTAATCGGCTAAGTTTTGAATCGGATCGAACGCAGGTTTGCTAGACGCGACGAGCCTTGTCGAAGGCGACCCAAGAAATGTCGTATTTACAATGGCTTATTAGATCCGGGTAAAAAAGGGACAGCCCAAGCCTGATCCGCGTCTATCGGATCGTCGCTTGAAAAGGGTGGACATCGCAATGGAACATGGCGTCAACGACATCGACGCGTTGGTCAGGGAAGAAAAGCGCCTGACCGCCGTGGAAAGCCACAGCGAGGCTTGGGCTGAGGGGCTTTCGGCCGGGATCGAGCCGGAAATCATCGCCGAGGCGGCGCTGGAAACCGCCTTCGGCGAGATGCTGCGCGCCAACGGCGAGACTTCCGCCCTTGCCCTGCTCGACCGCATGCGTGAAAAAGTGATAGCCGGGGCCTTCGAACCGGAAAAGCTGCGGCACTAACCGGCATCCCGGGCGGGCGCGGGAACCAGGGAGAAGCAGGCAGTGATTTTCTCGATGTCAGGCAAGCCGTGTGGCTTGGTCCTTAGCATCTGGCTCGCCGTTTGCAGCGTTGCGATTCCGATTACCCTATGCCTGACGATCAGCCCCGCCCATGCACTGAGTGAAATCAAGCGCGAGGACCTTCCCGCGCCGGTCACGCCACCTGCTGACGACGACATGTCGCCGCCAGGAAGCGCGGTGCCGATGCCCGACCCGCCCGGCACCATGCCGCCCGCGGCCGGCCAGCCGAAACCGTCCGATGAGCCGGAACAAAAAGAACCGGAGGGGCCGGCGAAAGATGGCGGCATGGCCGATCCGGATGCGCCCTTGCCCGACGTCGTCTATGACCTTGGCAAGCTGCCGGAGCCGGTCAGGCGCATGCATGATTTAATCGTCGAGGCCTGCAAGAGCGGCGACATCGAAAAGCTCCGGCCGCTGATCGGCACTGGCGACGCGATGACCCAATTGTCGCTGAGCGACATCGACGGCGATCCGATCGCCTTCCTCAAGGGCCTTTCGGGCGATACGGAAGGCCAGGAAATCCTCGCCATCCTGGAAGAGGTGCTCAATGCCGGCTATGTCCATGTCGATGTCGGCACGCCGCAGGAACTCTATGTCTGGCCGTATTTCTTCGCCCTTCCGCTGGACAAGCTCGACGCGAGGCAAAGGGTCGAGCTGTTCAAGATCGTCACCGCCGGCGACTATAACGACATGAAGCAGTTCGGCGCCTACATCTTCTACCGCGTCGGCATCACGCCTGCCGGAGAGTGGACGTTCTTCGTCGCCGGGGATTGAGCTGCCGTTGTGGAAAACTCCACGCCCTGCCTCGACCCTGCTATTTACTGGCTTATTGGCGCGGATCGGCGGGGGTCTTTGCCGATGCCCGCACCCGGTCAGAGGCGAATGCCTTCATTCGAAGAGCCGAAATAGCAGCTTCGGCCGCGTTAATGTCCATTTGCAAGGACTCGGCCGTGTTGCGCAGTTCGTCATCCGGTGTTCTGGCCTTTTGAACTCCTTCATGACTTCCGCTCGCTGTGTGCCCTGTTGATAGTTTTAGAAGCGAGGAGAAGCGGGAGAGCAGAAGAACTTTACCGGGTGATCAACAGGACGCCATGACCGAATTCGTTGGCTAGGTTCTGTATGAGCAGCTTCTCACGCGCCGTAAGACGCTTCTGATCGATAAAACGCCAATTGCGCTCATAGAGCGCAAATGCTTCCTCGGCGGGAATCGGACGCGCTACGTCACGGTTCCAGGCAAGAGCCTGGAGTTCCGGGAACTCGGCGGGGACAATCATGGGCGCGATATCTGCGTTCATAACGCCAACAACATAATGCACGGTGCTTAAAAAATCCAACACCGTGGAACGGCTACACCGCCAGCGCTTCGGAAAACTCCACCGCCCTGCCCTGTCCAGGCGCGACGATCTCGCCATCCCACATGATCCGCTGGCCGCGCACGATTGTGCCGATCGGCCAGCCAGTCACCTCTTTGCCGTCATAGGGCGTCCAGCCGGCCTTCGAGCCGGCCTGCGCATTGGTGATGGTCTCACGGCGCTTCAGGTCGACAATGGTGAAATCGGCGTCGTAGCCGGCGGCGATACGGCCTTTCCTGGCCATGCCGAAAATGCGCTGCGGACCATGACTGGAAAGATCGACGAAGCGCTGCAGGGTCAGCCGGCCGGCATTGACATGGTCCAGCATGATAGGCACCAGCGTCTGCACGCCGGTCATCCCCGACGGCGAGGCCGGATAGGGCTTTGCCTTTTCGGCCAGCGTGTGCGGCGCATGGTCGGAACCGAGCACATCGACGATCCCTTGCGCAATGCCGTGCCAGACGCCGTCGCGGTGGCGTGCTGCCCGCACCGGCGGGTTCATCTGGATCAACGTGCCCAGCCGCGCATAATCGTCGGCGCTCAGTGTCAGATGATGCGGCGTCGCCTCGCAAGTCGCGACATCCTTGTGCCGTTCGAGGAAGGCGATTTCCTCGGCGGTCGAGATGTGCAGCACATGGATGCGCGCACGCGCTTTCCGAGCAATGCGCACAAGACGCTCGGTGCAGCGCAGTGCTGCAATCTCGTCGCGCCACACGGGATGGGAGGACGGATCGCCCTCGATGCGTTCGCCAAGCCGTTCGCGCAACCGGAACTCGTCCTCGGAGTGGAAAGCGGCGCGGCGACGCGTATTCCGGAGGATCGCGGCGACACCCTCGTCGTCCTCGACCAGCAGGTCGCCGGTGGACGAGCCCATGAACACTTTTATGCCGGCGGCACCGGGCAGCCGCTCCAGCTCGCCGGCATCGCCGGCATTGTCGCGAGTGCCGCCGACCCAGAAGGCAAAGTCGCAATGCATGCGCTCGGAAGCACGCCGCACCTTGTCGGCAAGGGCGGCCTCGCTGGTGGTCAGCGGATTGGTGTTGGGCATTTCGAACACGGCGGTGACGCCGCCGAGCACCGCCGCGCGCGAGCCGGTCTCGAGGTCTTCCTTGTGCTCCAGCCCCGGCTCGCGGAAATGCACCTGGCTGTCGACGACGCCGGGCAGGATATGCAGGCCGCGGCAGTCGATCGTCTCGCCGGCCGAGGCCTGGCCGAGATCGCCTATTGCCGCGATGCGCCCCTCCTTGACGCCGACATCGCGAAGACCTTCGCCGTCATGGTTGACCACGGTGCCGCCTGTCAGGATGAGGTCGTAGGTCGTGGCCATGCCGATCCGGTCTCTTGCGGGGGGAGTGTCAGCGGCTTACGTAAAGGCCGACCGTTTTGCAAGATCAGGTTTTGTCTAGCCCATGCCCTTTGCCCTGCTTAGCGACCGTGCGCTCATTTCGGTGTCAGGCCCGGACGCCGAGCATTTTTTGCAGAACATCCTGACGACCGACCTCGACACGCTTGCTTCCGGCCAGGCAAAGCCAGGTGCGCTTTTGACGCCGCAAGGCAAGATCCTGTTCGATTTCCTCATCTCACGCGCCGACGACAATGCCTTGCGCCTCGAATGCCGCACCGATGTTGCCGACGACTTCATGCGCCGGCTGATGCTCTACAAACTGCGTGCCAAGGTCGAGATTGCCAAAGCCGAGCAAGGGCTTGTCGTTGTTGCGTGGGGCAATGATTCAACCGCTTCACAATCTGATTCAACCAGGGTTGCCGATAACCGCTTTCGCGATGTGGAGGTCGAGCGCCGATATGGCGGCATGGCCGCAGGTGGTGACCTCGCCGCGTGGCAGGCCTTGCGTATCGCTCATGGTATTGCCGAAAGCGGCAGCGACTACCAGCTTGGCGATGCCTTTCCGCATGACGTGCTGCTCGACGAGACCGGCGGCGTCGGCTTTAGAAAGGGCTGCTATGTCGGCCAGGAAGTGGTTTCGCGCATGCAGCATCGTGGCACCGCCAGGCGGCGTGTGCTGATCGCCAGGGCAGAGCGGCCGCTGCCCGCGCCAGGCGCCGAGCTGACGGTCGGCGGACGGCCGGTCGGCACGCTCGGCTCGACGGCCGGCACGACGGGACTTGCCATTGCCCGCATCGACCGGGTCAAGGCGGCGCTCGACGCAGGCCAGCCTGTCATGGCGGGTGATGTCACTGTGTCGCTCACCATTCCGGCATGGGCGAAATTCACTTTTCCGCAGGAAGCCGTCGGCGCGGAGGAAGCCTGATGGCGGCAGATCGTGCCGGGGCGCCGCCGCGCGCCTGGCAGCGCATGTTGTCCGGCCGGCGGCTCGACCTGCTCGACCCTTCGCCGCTCGACATCGAGATTTCCGACATCGCCCACGGGCTTGCGCGCGTCGCCCGCTGGAACGGCCAGACCAGCGGCGATCACGCGTTTTCGGTCGCCCAGCATTCGCTGCTGGTCGAGGCGCTGTTTTCCGAGCTGGCGCCGGACGCCTCGGCTGATGCGCGGCTGGCCGCCTTGCTGCACGATGCCCCGGAATATGTCATCGGCGACATGATCTCGCCGTTCAAATCGGTGATGGGCGGCAGCTATAAGGATTGCGAACTTCGACTGCAGCGCGCCATCCACCTGCGCTTTTCGCTGCCGGCTGAACTCGGCGCCGGCCTGCGCAAGGAGATCAAGCGCGCCGACCAGATCGCCGCCTACTACGAGGCGACATTGTTGGCCGGCTTCTCGACGGCGGAGGCGACCGAGTATTTCGGCCGGCCCCGCGGCTTCAATGCAGAGCGCTTCGATTTCATGCCGCGTTCGGTGACCTGGGCGCAAAACGCGTTCCTCGAACGGTACGCGTCGATCGAGAAATCGCGGCGCCAAACGGTGCAGCCGGCCGGCTGAAAAACGGTAAATTAACCGGAAAGGACAACACTGCCGCGTTCGTTCACGGTCTGCAGGCACGCCTCATGTCCGTCACTCATGTCAAGGCTGGTATGCCCGTCCGCCGAGAGGGGGCCGAGGGCATCGGCTCGCCGCGACGGATAGACGACGAACTGCGCAAACAGAACGATCGCTTTTCGGCGGCCGTCGAGAACATGTCGCACGGGCTGTGCATGTTCGACGCCAATGAGCGCATGATCATCTGCAACGGCAACTATGTCAGCATCTTCTGCCTCGACGCCGAAATCGTGCGACCAGGCATTCGGTTTTTCGACATCCTCCAGCACAGCGTCGAGATCGGCGTCGCCTCGCAGAGCGCCGAAGAACTCTACGCCATCCGCAAGCCCTATATCGACCAGGCGAAACCGTCGACCTACGAGGAAACGCTGTCGGACGGACGTATCATCGATATCTCGCACAGACCGCTGGTCTCGGGCGGCTGGGTGTCGATCTACGAGGACATCACCGAGCAACGACGTGCCGAACGGGAGCTGAAGGAACAGCACCGCCGCTTCGACGCAGCGCTCGCCAACATGTCGCAAGGCCTGTTGATGTACGACGCGAACGGCAAGCTGATCGTGCGCAACGAACGCTTTTTGGAACTCTACAAGGTAATGCCGGCCGACTTTCCGCTTGGCATGAGCCACAATCACGTGATCGAGAAACTCTTGCGCCTCGGCATCTATGCGGGGATCGACATCGATAACGAAATCAAGAACACCGTGGCCAGCCTTCAAGCTGGAAAAATGCGGTCGATCCAGCGCCATCTTGCCGATGGCAGGACTCTGTCCATCGTGCAGCGACCGATGGGCGGCGGTGGCTGGGTGGCAACCTTCGACGACATCACCGAACGCCGACGCGCCGAAGAGCGCATGACCCATCTTGCGCTTCACGATACGCTGACCAACCTGCCCAATCGCTCGATGTTCCGCGACCGGCTCGACCAGGCCTTGGGCGAGGCTGCGAATCTGGCGATACTGTCGCTCGACCTCGACCGCTTCAAGGCCGTCAACGACACGTGGGGGCACCCGGTGGGCGACTGGCTGCTGAAATGCGTGGCCGAACGGCTGCAGCGTTGCTTGCGCAATGAAACAGACGTCGTCGCCCGTTTCGGCGGCGACGAATTCGTCATCATCCAGTTCAATCCCAAAGGCGCTGCCGATACGGAAAAACTGGCAGAACGCATCGTCGACATGATTGGAAAACCGTTTCGCGACAAAAGCCGCGACATGCATGTCGGCATCAGCCTTGGCATTGCGCTTTTCCCCGACGACGGCACAGACGCCGACACGCTCTTGAAAAACGCCGACATGGCCCTCTACCGGGCAAAAAGCGAAGGCCGTAACGTTTACCGCTTCTTCGAGCCCGGCATGGATGCGATGGTGCGGGCGCGCCGCGCTCTCGAAACCGACCTTGAGGCGGCGTTGCCGCGGCGGGAATTCGAGCTGGATTTCCAACCCATCATGAACATCGCTTCCGGCGAAATCGTCGGCGCCGAAGCCCTGATGCGTTGGCATTCGCCGGCACGC
>NZ_NWQG01000267.1:0-5166 GCF_002529485.1 Mesorhizobium sanjuanii | reverse complement strand
AAGGAAAGCCTGCACGGTGGCGGCGGACTGGCCGCATGGGCTGCGCATCGCGGTCAATGTCTCGGCCGTGCAGATCAAAAGCGGCACCTTTGCCCGCAGCGTCATCTCCGCACTGGCATTTTCCGGTGTGCCGGCCAGCCGGCTGGAACTGGAAATCACCGAAACGGTGCTGATGGACGAAAGTGATACGGTGCTGAAGACGCTCAGGCAGTTGCGCGAGCTTGGCATCCACATCGCGCTGGACGATTTCGGCATAGGCTATTCGTCGCTCGGCTATCTCCGCCGCTTCCCGGTCGACAAGATCAAGATCGACCGCTCCTTCATTCGTGACATCGACAACCGCGACACCGCTGCGATCGTGCGCACGGTCATCGGGCTCGGCGCCCAGCTTGGCATCACCGTCACCGCCGAAGGTGTCGAGACCGAAGCTCAGCTGGAGTTCCTGCGCAAGGAGGGCTGTGTCGAGGCCCAAGGCTATCTGATCGGCGTGCCATCCAAGGCAGCGGACATAGCTCGCCTGCTGGAGACGCGTGCGGCAATCAGGCAATCAGGCTGATCGCGGCAAGGCCGAGCCAGTCAGCGGATGAGCCGGAAACACCGGCGATCAGCGCAGCGTCTCGATATATTTTTCGTGGAAGCGCACGTAACCAGCTTCGATCTCCTTGAGATGACGCTCGATCACGGCGTGAAACGCTGGCAGTTGATGGAACGGCACACCCGGATAGGCATGATGCTCGGCGTGGAAGGGCATGTTCCAGGCGAGCTTGCGGACAAACCAGTTGGTCAGCGTGGTCCGGGTGTTTTCCAGCATGTTGGCGACTAGCGGACAACGGCCATGTTCGGCCAGGAGATAGAGGCGCAGGAATGGTTGCCCGAGCAGCGCCGGCACGATCCAGACATAGAGCAGCGTGGTTGCCCGGAACCAGACGGCCAGCACCAGCACCACGGCATAGAAGGCAATCATGGCGCGGGCCTCGGCGCGCACCTTGGGCCGGCCCTTTGGCGGCACGTAGCTGTCCCGGCAGCCACCGATCGCGTTGGTGTAAAGCGTCTTGAAGTGGCCCCACCACATCGGAATCCCGGAAACGTGGACGATATACTGCCGCAAGGTTTCGGGCTTCGGGAAGGCGAGTTCCGGGTCGTTCTCCGGGTCCTGGGTGAAGCGGTGATGAGCGAAATGGAAATAGCGGAACCAGTCGGCCGGCAGCGCGATCGCCAGGCTGCAGACGCGCGCCACGAAATCGTTCAGCCGCTGTGTTTCAAAAGCCGTGCGATGGACCGTCTCGTGCAGAAGCGTGAACAGGAAAACGATGAGGATGCCTTGCGGCAGCATCAGCAGCGGCCAGTACGGCACCTTGGCGATGATCAGCGCACCAATGACGATGATCGCGCCCCAATGGCCGGCAAGCTGCAGCAGCCCTAGGCGATCCGACTTGGCGGTCAGCCGGTCGCGCTGTTGCTGCGTCAGCGATGCGATCACCTCGCGATGGTCCATTGGTTTGATCCGGTCTCATACTGTCGATGAGATAAGCCTAGTCGCCAAAATAGCTTTCGCAAAACGAGGATTTCTGCAATTTAGATAAGCTCAGCTTGTCTTTTGGTCATTATGGTCGCACTTCCATCCTTGCGGGGACTGCAGGCTTTCGAGGCTGCGGCGCGCTGCGGCAGCTTTGCCGCCGCGGCGCAAGAACTTTCGATTTCCGCGGCCGCGGTCAGCCAATTGATCCGGACCATCGAGGACCAGATGGGCCGCAAGCTCTTCCACCGGGTCAACCGCCGTGCCGTGCTGACCGATGCCGGCCGGGAAATGCTGCCACGGCTGACAACGGCCTTCGAGGAGATCGGCAGCGTGTCGCGCGAGCTCAGCGGCGCGGAGTTTCGATCGCGGCTTGTCGTCTCGGTGCCGCCATCGATGGCGATGGGCTGGCTCTCGACGCGGCTGACGAGCTTTGTCGCCAGCCATGGCGCGGTCGACATCTCGCTGAGAGGCGAAGACGATCCGGTATCGTTCGACCGCGACCTGATCGACATACGTCTTTCCTATGGACGTTCCCACTATCGCGACCAGGCGACTGAAGACATCGTGAGGGATGCCGTCTATCCCGTTTGCGCACCTGGCCTGGCAAGGGAGATCGGCGATCTCGAAGGCGCCGCCGCCCTCGCCCGCTTGCCGTTGATCCACACCGACTGGGGGCCGACAGGCGCCTCCTTTCCATCCTGGCGCAGCTGGTTCGAGACGGCCGGTATCGAGCCTGGCCGCACAAGCCAGCGCGGTCTGTCGGCGAATTCGTCGCGGGCGGCACTCGATCTGGCTATTTCGGGCCTCGGCGTCGCGCTGGCGCAGGGAGTCTTCTGCGCCGAAGCGGTGGAAGACGGCAGGCTGGTCAGGCCCGTCGCACAGGCACTGGAGCTGCGCCAGCCCTATTGCCTGACGATCCCGCAACGAAGCTTGAGGCGCGATGTGGTTGCGGCGTTCAAGGAGTGGCTGATCGAGGAATGCCTGCGCTCGGTGGGTTCGCCGGCGTTGATCACTCGGCCATCCGAGGGCCGGTGACGGCGGTTGTTCTCTCAGAGATGTCCGCTCAATGCTTCCACCATGTCCTTGTTCGTCGCCACGGGAACGATCTCGAATTCGACCAGATCCGCCCATTCGACGACCCAGCGCTGCAGTAGCGTGACGTCGTCGGCCTCCACCAGCAGGAAGCAGCGGCTCATATCCGCCGCGATCCAGCTGTGGTGCACGAGAAGCGCGTCCGGCTTCAGGCGGCCCTGGTCGCGGAAGCGACGGTAGATCTCCTTGCGGTCACAGTCGCGAAAATCCTCGGTCACAAAAAACAGCATCTCTGTCTCCCTCCTCGGATGATTATCGCCCAGGCCGATCGAGCCGCTCCAGGAACCACTGCGTCAGCCGCACCCAGACCTCGTCCTTTTCGCCGGAATCCTCCCAGCCATGGTCGAGGTTGGGATTGTCGTTGACCTCGATGACAAAAACGCCGTCCCTGGTCTCCTTGAGGTCGACGCCGTAGAGGCCATCGCCGATGCAGCGCGCCGCTCTGACCGCCGTCTCGACGACATGGGCTGGCGCCTCCTTCAGCGTGAAGGTCTTGATGCCGCCCTGGTCGGGCTTGCCGTTGGCCTTGTGGTTGACGATCTGCCAGTGCTTCTTGGCCATAAGATAATGCACGGCGAACAGGGGCTGGCCACCGAGCACGCCGACACGCCAATCATACTCGGTCGGAATGAATTTCTGCGCGATCAAGAGGTCGGAATCCTCCAGCCATTCGGTGGCCAGCCTCTTCAGCTCCTCGAAGGTCTCGCATTTCTTCACACCCCGCGAAAATGACGAGTCCGGGATCTTCAATACCAGCGGGAAACCCAGCGTCTGCGCCGCCACGTCGAGGTCCGAGGTGCCGGCGATCATCACCGTCGGTGGCACCGGCACCTTGTTGTAGGTCATCAGCTCGTTGAGATAGACCTTGTTGGTGCAGCGGATCATCGACAGCGGGTCGTCGATGACCGGCATGCCTTCCTGCTGGGCGCGGCGGGCGAAGCGGTAGGTGTGGTTGGAAATCGAGGTGGTCTCGCGGATGAACAGCGCGTCGTAATTGGCGAGCTTGGCCAGATCCCTCTTGGTGATCGGCTCGATTTCGACGCCCATTTTCTCGGCGATCTTGGCCCAGTAGCGAAGCGACGAAATCTCCGACGGCGGCAGTTCCTCATGCGGATCGACCAGCGTGGCGAAGGTGTAGCGCGCCGGCGTGCGGCCCTTGGTGTCGCGCCATTCGCGGTTGGTGTAGGTCTCGAGGCATTGCAGGAAGCGCTCTTTTTCCTCGTCGGTCATCCGGATCAGCGGATGGAAGCCGATCTTGCGGATCGCCGCCCATTCGGCGCTGTCCTTGATGTGGACCTCCAGCGCCGGCGCCCGGAACCAGTCGAACAGGAGCTTGGCGAAGCGATCCCATACTTTCGACGGGCCGATGCCGAAGAAGATGCAAACCTTCTGCGGAAAGGCGCCGCCGAGATCCTTGCGGCATTTGTTGAGTGCAAGTTCGAGTTCGGGCAGCGCATGCTCGTAGAGCTTGCGCTCCGACAGGTCGATCATCGTCTCGACCGTCGGGATGACCTTGTGGCCGCGCGAGCCGGCGAGCAGCGAGGCATAATAGCCGCGGCTCTGATAGCCGTAATTGTTCGACAGGTTGATGACCTTGGGCCGCTGGCCGCGAAACAGCGCCGGATGCGCAAGATAGTCGCGGTTGGTGATGATCTTGTGCGGCGTCGCCACCTGGTCGAGATCGTTCTGCCGGCCGGTGAGGATGACCCAGGTCATTGTCTTCAGCGCTTTCCTAGCGTGATGGCGGCGCGCAGTCCGTCGCGGCCGAACTGCGCCATGTTCATGAAGATGCCGTAAGGCACGGGAATGTTGGCGGCATCAAGGATGGTCTCCTGTCTCTCGTCCTCGACCCAGGGATCGTGGATCAGGATATGATCGCCGTCGTCGCCGATGGCCAGCACCCAATGCGGCACCTTCTTGCCGAACATCAGGAAGCCGCTGATCAGGACCAGAACCAGTTTTCCTTCGGCGATGGCGGCGCGGATATCGTCGATGGCGAATGGACGGTAATTCACCGGGATGCCGTAAAGTTCCGCGCGCCGGCGAAAGTCGACCTGCGCCAGTTCCATGACCCGGCGCTTGTCCTGGCTGCGCACCGACTGCAGGAACAGCGCGCCGTAGAAGGACACGTAGATCTCCGCCGAGAGCCCGCTTTCATAGCCGGCGACGGCGAGCCCGAACGGTTCGCAGCCGCCGGGCCCGGACATCATGAAAACGGTGGTCGCTTCACGCCACAAACGGATTTCCATGACCGGATCGGGCACGAAGCCGGGATCGAAATTGGCCATCGCCATCATCAGGCAGCACGGGCCGCAGGTGAATTCGCAGGTCTGCTGGTAGAACGGCACCTTGGTGGCGACCGGAATGTCGCCACGCAACGTCTTCTCATAGCGAAGCGCGGTGGCGCCGTCCTCGTAATAGCCGGGTTCGCGGCCGATCCTGCGGTAGCCGCTCTGCTCGTAGATGCGGATCGCCCGGCTGTTGTCCTCGCGCACCTCAAGGCGCAGCATCATGCGGTCATGCTCGAAGGCGGCCTCCTCGGCCCGTTCCAGCAG
>NZ_NWQG01000266.1:0-12400 GCF_002529485.1 Mesorhizobium sanjuanii | reverse complement strand
GAATATGCCGATGCATGTCGCGCTCGACACGATGGTGGATACGTTGAAGGCGGCGGCCGAATCCAGCCGCTTGCGCATCCTGGCGCTGTTGTCGCGCGGCGATCTCACCGTTTCCGATCTCACGGAAATCCTCGGCCAGTCGCAGCCGCGCGTGTCGCGCCACCTGAAATTGCTGCTGGAGGCCGGACTGATCGGCCGTTACCAGGAGGGCTCATGGGCTTTCTTCCGGCTGTCGGATTCGGATGCGGCGCGCGATTTCGTGCTCAGGCTGGTCTCCGGCATCCGTGGCGCCGATCCGCAGGTCGAGCGCGATCTCGAACGGCTGGCTTCGGTCAAGCGCAAGCGGCAGGACCGCGCCGCCGAATATTTCTCCGTAAACGCCGCAAGCTGGGACCATATCCGCTCGCTGCATGTGCCCGACCGCGCCGTCGAGGCAGCCCTGCTGAAGCTCGTCGGCAAGCGGCCGTTCCAGTCGATGCTGGATCTTGGCACCGGTACCGGGCGGCTGCTGGAAATCTTCTCGCCGCTCTACCGGCGCGGCGTCGGCATCGACATGTCGCGCGAGATGCTGACGGTGGCGCGCGCCAATCTTGACAAGGCCGGCATTTCGAACGCGCAGGTGCGGCAGGGCGACATTTTCGCGCCGCCGGTCGAGCGCGATGCCTTCGATCTCGTCACCATCCACCAGGTGCTGCACTATCTCGACGATCCCGCCCGCGCCATCCGCGAGGCGGCGAGGCTGCTGCGCCCGGCCGGCCGGCTGGTGATCGTCGATTTCGCGCCGCACGCGCTGGAATTCCTGCGCGACCAGCATGCTCATGTGCGGCTGGGTTTCTCCGACCGGCAGATCGCGGACTGGTTTTCCGAGGCCGGGATCGACCTCGAGGACAG
The DNA here is from genome assembly GCF_002529485.1 of Mesorhizobium sanjuanii. Taxonomy (NCBI): domain Bacteria; kingdom Pseudomonadati; phylum Pseudomonadota; class Alphaproteobacteria; order Hyphomicrobiales; family Phyllobacteriaceae; genus Mesorhizobium; species Mesorhizobium sanjuanii. The sequence goes on along the minus strand of NZ_NWQG01000266.1, from coordinate 11,509 downwards.
CCAGGAATTCGAACCGCGCGGCGGCAATGAGGCCAGGCTCACGGTGAAGCTGTGGCTGGGCCGCGATCGCCGCATGCTGATTGCCGATCCTTCCAACGACCGACAAGCGGTCAATGCATATCCAATAGGGGAAACCGCCTGATGAACCAGTTCCGCTTTTCCCGCCGTCCCGACATCGGCGACAAGATCAGGGTTTCGTTCGAGTTCTTCCCGCCGAAGAACGACGAGATGGAGGCAAGGCTATGGGACACCGTCACCCGGCTGGAGCCGCTCAGGCCGAAATTCGTCTCCGTCACCTATGGCGCCGGCGGTTCGACGCGCGAGCGCACGGCCCGCACGGTCAAGCGCATCCTCACCGAAACGGCGCTGACGCCGGCCGCGCACATGACCTGCGTCAACGCTGCGCGTCACGAGGTCGACGCGGTGGTCCAGGAATTCGCCGATATGGGGGTCAAGCGCTTCGTCGCCCTGCGCGGCGACCCGGCCGAGGGCGTCGGCGCGGCCTACCAGCCGCATCCGGATGGCTATGCCAATGGCGCCGAGCTGGTGGGAGCGCTGAAGGGGATTGGCGATTTCGACATCTCGGTCTCCGCCTATCCGGAAAAGCACCCGGAAAGCCCCGACTTTGCCACCGACTTCGACATGCTGAAGCGCAAGGCCGACAATGGCGCGACACGGGCGATCACCCAGTTCTTTTTCGACAATGATCTCTATGAGCGCTATGTCGAGAAGGCGCGGCGGGCTGGCATCTACATCCCGATCGTGCCGGGCATATTGCCGGTACATAATTTCACCCAGGTCGCCAATTTCTCATCGCGCTGCGGGGCGCTGGTGCCGGCATGGCTGGCCGAACGCTTCGACGGACTGCAGAACGATCCGCAGACGCATGCGCTGGTGGCTTCGGCGGTGGCGGCCGAGCAGGTGCTTGACCTCGTCGAGCGCGGCGTCGGCGATTTCCATTTCTACACGATGAATCGCGCCGATCTGGTCTTTGCCATCTGCCACATGATCGGCATCCGTTCGCATGAAGTGGAGGCGGCGGGTTCAGCGGCGGCATAAGCTCGCCGCCCTTGAGGAGAATGCAAAAAGGCCGGGTAAAAACCCGGCCTTTCCAACGATTTAGCTTATTAGTGCTGGTCTCTCCCCGCTTTGGCGGGTCTACGGAAGAAAGCCCATAATGAGGGCTCCGATGAAGGCAAACGCAGCACAAATCATCAGTGCGTTGATTGGCCTCGTGAGTCCCATTCCATAGCCTCCTCTTAAAGAGCTATGTCCGAGAGTCTAGGTTCATTTGTGCCACAGGCAAGCGGAAAATGTGCTGCAATGCGACGAGATTGTGGAATTTGCGACCCGCTCTTTGCCCTTAAGCCTTGAAACTCTTCGGCAAAATCCCGCTTAAGCCCTGTGAATAAAATGTGGCGAAGACTAGGCCATATTGAGGATGACAGGCCTGGATCGGCCCGAAATCAGAATTGATTTTCGGGCCGGGGCGACCATTCATGATGTTGGAGCAGCTCCAATTCGACGCGCGGTAAACAGGCGCCCGTCGATGGTGACGAGGCCGAAGGCGATCAGCGCCATGCCTCCGAGCTCGAACAATTCGAGCCGTTCGCCGAGGAACAGGAAGCCGAGCAGGATGGCGCTGGCCGGCACGATCAGCGTGACCAGCGAGGCGTTGGTGGCGCCGGCCGAGGCGACGAGGTTGAAATAGAGGATGTAGGCGAAGGCGGTCGACAGCAACGCCAGCGCCAGCACCGCCGCCCAGACCGGCGGCGAGGCAGAAAACAGGCCGGTCGGGCCGTAAGCGACGAGCACGACCGGGATCATGATGATGGTCGAGGCGGTCAATTGCCCGGTGGCGATGACCGGCGAAGGCACGCCCTTGAAGCGGCGGGCGATCATCAGGGCGACCGCGTAGGACAGCGATGCGCCGATCAGCGCGAATTTCGCCCAGGCCGGGCCGCCCAGACCGGCAAGCAGGCCGGGGCCGATCATGACAGCAGTGCCGGCGATGCCGAGCGCGATGCCGGCAAGCTTGTTCCAGGATAGTTTTTCGTCTGATGTCAGGGCGTTGGCAAGGATCAGCGTCCAGAACGGCGTCGTCGAATTGAGCACCGAGGCGACGCCGGCGCCAAGTTCGGTCTGGCCGGCGAAAATCAGCGAGAAGGGGATGACATTGTTGGCAAGCGCCAGCAGGAAGAACAGGCCGGCATGCGGCAAGGCGAGACGGAAGGAAGGACCGCGCAGGGTGAGATAGAGCTGCAGCGCCATCGCTGCGATGGCGACGCGAAACAGCACCAGCACCAGGGGGGGAAGCTCGGCAACCGCAATACGGGCAAAGAAGAACGAGCCGCCCCAGATGGCCCCGAGCAGCAGAAGCTGCCCCCAGTCCTTCAGCACCATGGGCCCGCGTGTCGTGTTGGCAGCTATCGCCATGTGATTGTCCTCCCCAGACGACTCTGCGAACCAGCCAGGCATCTGTTGCAGCCATAGCGGTTCCGGCGACAAGAGCCACCCGAAACCTGATCGGTGGACTAGCCCTCGTCTGGCGTAGCGCCGCAGCGCCAGGGGCGCGAGACACAGAATTGTTTTCATTCACGCATAGCTTGGATTAATTGTGCGCAGCCTCAGTCAAGGGATTCGTCCATGCAGCGATTCGAAAATGCGCGCGAAGCGGCGCTGGCGCTTCGCCCGGACGATCCGGTCTATTGCTTTCGCCCGCAGGTGCTGAAGGCCGACGCCAGGCAATTCATGGGGATGTTTCCCGGCAAGACCGCCTATGCGGTCAAGACCAATGGCGAGCAGATCGTGCTGAAGGCGCTGGTCGAAGCCGGCGTTACTGCCTTCGATGTCGCCTCGCCCGGCGAGTTCGCCGCCGTGCGCGCGGTCTCGCCCGATGCCGAAATGCTCTATATGCATCCGGTCAAGGCGCAGTCGGACATCAAGCTGGCGCTGGAGAAATACGCCATCCGCGTCATTTCGCTCGACCATGAGGACGAGATCACCAAGCTGACGCGTGTGGTGCGGGCGCTCGACATCGACCCCGGCGCCATCACCGTCTTCGTGCGCATCCAGACCAAAGGATCGGCGGCTTATGAGCTGTCGAAGAAATTCGGCGCCGGGCCGGCTTACGCGGTGGAGCTCGCCGAGCGGCTCAACCGGACGGGCTACAAGGTCGGCCTGTGCTTTCATGTCGGCAGCCAGATCGAGGATCCAGACACTTATGAGCGGGCGCTGGCCTCGGCAGACTGGGTGCGCAACCGGCTGACCTTCGATGTGGCGGGGCTCGATGTCGGTGGCGGCTTTCCAGCCGAATACGGCCATGATCCCAACCGCAAGCAGATCGAGATGCCGTCGCTCGGCCAGATCATGTCGCGGCTTTCCGGCGACCTGAAAGAGTATCAGTTCGACCAGATGCCGCTGGTGGCGGAGCCGGGCCGGGTGATCGTGGCGCGCTGCCTGTCGCTGATCGTTCGCGTGCTGCTGCGCAAGGGCAAGCGGCTTTACATCAATGACGGCATCTGGGCGTCGCTGTCGGATTCATGGACCGGCAAGATCACGTTGCCGGCGCGCTTCATCCCCGATCCCGCGATCCGCTCGCGCAATGGCGCGGAGAAGAACATCGTGCCGTTCAAGGTCTGCGGCGCGACCTGCGATTCCGTCGACATCCTATCGCGGCCATTCTGGCTGCCGGAAACCGTCGACACCGGCGACTGGATCGAGATCGGCCATATCGGCGCCTATTCGCTGTCGCTGAGGACCCGCTTCAACGGCTTTTATCCCGACACATTCGTCGAGGTGGCGACCCCGTTCGACGAGGGCGACGCGCCGCAAGGGTTTGCGAGTCTGGAGACAATGGCGGACTGAAGCAAAGAACTCTACCAGCCGATCATCTTCACGAAATTATCGAATTTCTCGATGCCGAGCCGGGCCGGATATCGCCTGACGAACTCAGCAGGCTGGAAGGGTTTTGACAGGTAATTGAAGTTCAAACTCGCGTCGTGCGGATTGTAGTCAATTCGCAGGTTCTCGCGATTGAATTCGATGGGATCGTTGATGCTGACGATCAATGTGTGCATCGAAGTGAATGCATGGAACCTGTTTTCCGCATATGCGGACCTGATGTGGCGAATGAGATCGACCATAGGCTGTTGGTGGAATGCATTTTTGGTCAGCGAGACGTAGAAACCCTCCAAATCATTCCACGGCTGCGACGCAGCCAGACTGGGTGTGTAGGTGTTCTTGGGGTCGTAAAGGGACATCCACAATGTCTGGTGCCAACAGGAATTGAGTATCATACCTGCAATCTAAAGTTTCGCCAGCAACTCCGGTGTCGGCCAGCCATCGACGGGCAGGCCAAGCCGCTTCTGTTCCTTGCGGATCGCCTCGCGGGTGTTGGTGCCCAGAATGCCGTCGACCGTGCCCACGTCATAGCCTTTGGCCTCGAGCTTGGTCTGCAGTTCTTTCATCTGGTCGCCAATGAGGCCGGGTTCGGGATTGCGCGGATCGATTTGCGGGGCGCCCGCCAGCCTCGCGGCGAGATTGGCCGCGGTCAGTGCGTAGGTGAAGGACTGGTTCCACTCAAGGTAGACGTCGAAATTGTCGTAGGCGAGGAAGGCCGGTCCCTTGCGGCCCATCGGCAGCGCCAGGCCTGCCTTCAGGCCATTGTCGACAAGCGGCGTGCCGTCGGGATTGGTGACGCCCCATTCTGCCCATTGCGTCAGCGGCAGCTTGTTGGTGCGCCCCGTCTGGTCCCACGGCATGTCGTCGGGCACGCGGACTTCCTCGATCCAGGGCTGATCGCGTTTCCAGCCGCGCGACATGATCTTGCTGGCCGTGGTCATGATGACATCGGGCGCGCTGCCGCGCAGGTCGACCACCTCGTCGCCGTCGCCATCGACGCCGCGGGTCAGATAGTCGGAAGGCAGCATCTGCGTCTGGCCGATCTCGCCTGCCCAGGCGCCGGTGACGTCGGCCGGCAGGACGCCGCGGTCGATCAGCGTCAGCAGCGGCACGATCTGCGGCCGGAACAGTTGCGGGCGGCGGCAGTCGTGCGAGAGCGTCACCAGCGCATTCAGCGTGTGGAAATTGCCCTGCACGGCGCCGAAATCGGTTTCCAGCGCCCAGAAGGCGGCGATGACCGGCGCCTGGACGCCGAATTCGCGATCGGCCCGGGCAAAGACATCGGCATATTTCTTCAGATTGACCGCGCCTTGCTTCAGCCGGTGGGACGAGATCATGCGGTTGGAGAATTCGAGGAAGGTCTGGGTGAACACGCCTTGGGAGCGGTCGCGCGCCAGCACCTTGTCATCGATGGTGGCTTTCTCCAGCGCATCGAGGCCAGCACCGCCGACACCGGCCGCCCTGGCTTCCGCCGCCACACCCTGCTTCCAGGCCTCGAAATCGCCGCCGCATTGCTGTGCCGCCGCCGGCAAGGTCGAAGCGGTCAGCAACAGCGCCGCGAGAATTTCAAAGCGCAATCGCATTGCGATCCTTTCGAGACAAGGGCGGTCTTCCAAGACGGGCGTCGCGGAAATCCGCTATCGGCTGTGTCGAAAGCAGGCGGCAGGCCCGGTGTCAACGGGTGTTCTGCCGCAGCCATTTGTTCCACGCGGCTTCCGAGCCGTTGAAGACATTGATGTCGGCCTTGCCCGGGATGCCTGGCACGATGCCGGTTCCTGTATACTGCCAGAAGGTGAAGGGGTGGCTGCCGTATCTCTCGCGCGGGTGGCCAGCCACCGAACGCAGCCAGTAGGGATAGCCGCGGAAGGTCGACAAATTGTTGTCGTCGAAGAAATCGATCGAAGTGTAGATGATCGGCTTCTTGCCGTAATGCTTCTCGACGATATCCAGGAAAACGCTCATCTCGCTGCGCACCGTCGCAGCGTCGGGTCGCAGCTTGCAGGTCGGCGACTGGGGGTTCCATTCCATGTCGAGAACAGGCGGCAGCGCTGACCGGTCTCTGGGTACGTTTCGGATGAACCAGCGCGCTTGCGTGGCGGCAGGCGTGCAAAAATAGTAGAAATGATAGGCCGCGCGCGGAATTCCAGCTGCTTTCGTGCGGCTCCAATGCTCGTCAAAAAAGTTATCGAAGCGATCGCCACCTTCGGTCGCCTTGATGAAAACGAAGGAGATGCCGCTGGCCCTGGCCGCCGGCCAGTCGACCGAGGTCTGATATTTGGAGACGTCGGTGCCGTGGACGGCGTAGTTCCATGGCGCGCCGCTGTCCCATTCATGCGGATCGGAGTCGGCGAAACGGGGAGCCCGTACCGCAACCGTCGGACTGGAGCCCGACGGCGCCAACGGTGCCAGATCGTCGACGGTCGAGCAGGCGCCAAGCAACGCAAGCATGATGAGGACCGCAAAACGGCGCATCACTACTCCCAAGCCGGTTTCAGCCGGCCGCTGATGGGTCGCTTCTGCAGGTGCCCCCTCGTTCTGGCCCCTGCCGGGCGCTCACCCCATGGGATCGCCCGGTATCCTTGTCTTGCTGCATGTCGTTATCCCTAAAACCGCTGGGCACTTTTGGGCGACATGCATCAGTGATCGCCGATCATGGTTGATAACAGGTTGACGGCGCTCGACAAGAACAGAGATTTTGCCGAAGCAATGGCGGCAAATCGATGACATAAATCGAGCACGAAATCCAAGCGGCGGGATCGGGACGGAAAAATGCGGATCGTTGCAAAGATCGTCAAGTGGCTGCTGGGGCTGGCTGCGTTGGCGGTCGTCGCACTCGCTGCCTGGCTCTATTTCGCGCCGCCTGAACTGATCCGCGTCGGCTCGGGCTATTCGGCCAAGATCGTGTGCTCGAATGTCTTCATCGCCGGACGCGATGCGAATGACGTACTTGCCGTCGATGTACAGGCGCCGGGCCACCCGCTGCTGAGGTTGATGCGGGTGTCGGTCGACAAGGAGAAGGGCACTGTTTCGGCCGGGCTGTTCGGTGTGTTTGGCAAGAGCGTCGCGGTCGTTCGCGACGGGCTCGGCTGTGCTTCGGTTCCGGACGGCGACATCGCCGCTGCCAAGACCATCACCGGGGCGGTGCTGACGCCCGCGCCGCCGCCTGACACGCTGTGGCCGGAAGGCGACCGGGTCGACGCCTCGCAGAATCCCGAAATCGCTGATATCCTCGACGATGCGGCGCTGACCGGCACCGGCATGCGCGCCGTGGTGGTGGTCAAGAACGGCCGCATCGTTGCCGAACGCTATGGCGACGGCTTTTCGCAGAAGACGCCGCTGCTCGGCTGGTCGATGACCAAGACGGTAAACGCCGCGATCGTCGGCACGGTGGTGAAGGACGGCAAGCTGGCGATGACCAACCAGGGCCTGTTCGGCCCCTGGAAAGCCGATGGCCGGGCCGCCATCAGCCTGGCCGACATGATGGCGATGTCGAGCGGGCTCGAATTCAACGAGGATTATGGCGACGTCGCCGATGTGACGCGCATGCTCTATCTCGAGCCTGACATGGCGGGCTTTGCCGAATCCAAGCCGCTGACCGGCGACGTCGGCAAGGTGTTCTCCTATTCGAGCGGGACGGCGGTGATGCTGTCCCGGCTCTGGCAGGATGCGATCGGCGACAAGGACAAGGCGCTGGCATGGCCGAGGGTCGCCCTGTTCAATCCGCTCGGCATGCAGAGCGCGGTGCTCGAGGCCGACGAGCACGGCACCTTCGTCGGTTCGTCCTATCTCTACGCCACGGCGCGCGACTGGGCGCGCTTCGGCCAGTTCCTGCTGCGGGACGGCGTCTGGAACGGCAAGGAGGTCCTGCCGGCCGGTTTCGTCGGCTGGATGCGGGAAGCCACACCCGCCTCGAAAGTCTACGGCAAGGGCCAGTTGTGGATCGAAGGTCCGGGCGACGAGGAAAGCCCCGGCGCCGGCGTTGCCGCCGGCCTGCCTCAGGATGCGTACTGGATGGAGGGGCATGACGGGCAGACGATCGCCATCATTCCTTCCGAGAAGCTGGTGGTGGTGCGGCTTGGCCTGACACCGGCCAAGCTCGGCTACCGGCCGCAGACGATGGTGGCGGCGCTGGTGAAGGCGCTGCATTAAAGGAATGCGGCGGTCACAGTCTTGTCTATGCCGCCAAAGGCTTGGCACATTATAGCAATTTTCCCCAAGCCCTGGACGCCGCAACGCTGCAAGTTGTGGCGGCAATGTTCCGGCGCCGACACGGGCTTCCGTCGCAAAATTCTTCAAGGCGGCGCTTGCGGCAGGCGGGCGCGACAATGGGCTTGGCGGGGCTGCACTGTTTATTCGTCTACTTGGAAACGAAAGGCAGGATGACGATGACGATTTCTCCGTTTCTCACCGCTCTCGGATCCGAAGGTCCCCCAGCCGACCGAGCCAAAGGCATGGACCTTTATGGATGGCTAATTGGAAGCTGGAAACTGGACTCGGTCCACTACCTCGACGACGGCACAATCCAGAAATGGGATGGAGAATGCCATTTTGGCTGGGTGCTTGAAGGCCGCGCGATTCAGGACGTTTGGATCAGGCCTAGGCGCCCTGCGCCGTCCACGATGTATGGCACGACTTTGCGCATCTTCGATCCTGGGATTGATGGCTGGCGCATCATATGGAACGACCCGCTTAACCAGGATCACTCGCGCCAGATCGGGCGGGCCGAGGGTAAGGACATTGTCCAGCTCGGCAATGACTCGCGCGGTCTGAAAACTCGGTGGCGTTTCACTGAGATCACTGCCAGCAGCTTCCATTGGATCGGCGAGGAAAGATCTTCCGAGAGCGACCCTTGGCAAATCACCTATGAACATTTAGCCCGCCGAACAAAACCCTGAAGCTAGCTGCTTAGCTGATTTCAGCTGCGGCCTCATTGAGAAATGGGAGCACTCCAGCTGTCCAACGGCAAATTCAAAACATCGAGACTAGATGGCGATCTTGATCACGGCGAGCCAGGTGTAGCCGCGATAAAGCGTTCTGAACCGAAGGCTGGCACCAACTCTGGCGGATTCCGATTCCAGGACGTCGCGCAGGGCTTCACGCGGCTCGACATGGAATTTTGCCAGCCAGCCGCGCAGCAGCGTGCGGAACCAGTGCGGCAGGGCCTCCTGCTGGCCGAAATCGACGACATGCAGCGAGCCATCGGGTGAAAGGGCGGCGAGTGCGGCCGACACGGTCTTTTCCCAGCCGGGGATCATCGATAGCGAATAGGATACGAAGATGCGGTCGAAGGTGGCCAGGCCGAACAGCGTCTTCGCATCGAAATCGGTGGCATCGCCCCGCGCCAGCGCAACCCGGCCGGACAAGCCTTCGCGGGTCATGGCGGCGCTGGCCGTCTCCAGCATTTCGGCCGAAATATCGAGGCCGTAGAAGCGGGCGGCGGGATAGCGGCGGGCGGCAAGCACGATGTTGCGGCCGGTGCCGCAGCCGAGTTCGAGTACGGTGCCGCCTGGCGGCACGTCCAGTCCCGATATCAGTCGGTCGCGGCCGAGCAGGTAATATTTGCGGGTCAGGTCGTAGAAATGGCGCTGCCAGCGGTAGACGCCGTCCATCAGGTCGGCATGGCTGGCCGGCGGTTCGGCGTGCTTGGCCGGCAGCTCGCTCGTGCTCATGCGGCCCGCTTCACATAGAGGTGGAAGCCGCCATAGATGGCCGAACGGTCGCGGGCCGAGAACTCGCGCGAGGCCTCGTCCTCATAGCTCCACTGGTCGAGCAATGAATTCGAAACCCGGCCGGGCAGCAGGCTGGGTTCGGCGGCGGTGCGGAAGATGACGCGGGCGCCAGTCGATGCGGTGCGGGTGATCTCGGCCCACAACGCATTGAGTTGGTCGTCGGTCATCCAGTCCTGCGCGTCGAGCAGCACGAAGCGGTCGACCGAGCCGGCATCCTTGGCGGCGAGGAATTCGATCAGGTTGGCGTGGTGGATGGCGACGCGATCGACATTGTTGCGGATCGTCTTGTAGTTGCGCTTTTCGAGATAGGCGGGGAGCGCGGCTTCTCCCGGGTTTGGATAGCGGCGCGCAAAAGCCTGCCAGGCGAAGTAATTGGTCTGCAACGGAAAATCGCAGGCGAGCTTTTCCAGCCTGGCTTTCAGGACGCTGGCCATGGTGCCGTCGCCCGAGGTGATCAGCGAATCGTACTGGGCCGGCGGAATGCCGAGGCCGAACAGCGAGGCCTTTCGCGATGTGGCCCATTTCAGCAACGGTTTTTCGAAGACGGGCGCCAGTTCCTCATTGAAGAAGCGCCGCTGGTCGGCGATGGTTTTCGCTTTCATGATGCCGGCCGGATCGACGCCGAAGAATCTGCCAACGCGATGGCCCATGGCGATGAACAGGCCGAGCAGGCCGGTCTGGTAGAAATTGCGGTCGAAGACGGCGATGCGGCGACGGCCACGCCAGTTGCGGCGCTCCCAATAATGGCGACTGACCGGATCGAGATGCGGGGCGATGAAGCGGTCGTAGGCTTCCGAATTGTGGCTGGTGTCGGCGGCGCCGAAGAAGCGGAACAGGTCGCCCTGCGAGGGCAGATGGCGCACCGCTTCCAGCTTCATTCGGTTCAGCGCGATATGGGCGGCGTTGAGATCGACGGCGTCGATCCGTTCGGGCGAGCGGGTGAGATAGGCCAGGATGTTGCAGCCGCCGGACGCAATGGTGACGATGCGATGGCCCTGGCCAAGCTGCATGGCCTCCATGTCGACATCGGGGTCTTCCCAGATCTGCGGATAGACAAGGCCGGAAAACAGCAAGGCAAACAGCCGTTCGGAAACACCGGCCTTTGACAGGGGACGGTTCTGGTAGACGGCTTTTCCAACTTCCTTGCCACGTCGAAAAACGAGTTCCCCGGAAAGATCCGTCATGGCAAGGCGATTCCCCATTTGCGTTGGCGCAAGCGGGTAGCGCAGCGTCATGACAAGCCGGTGACAGTCTTGTTGATGCCCGGCTCAGGCCTTGCCAAAACCACCCGGCGTCGGTGTTGTGAGGATGACGGCCTCGCCGGCGTCGAGCACGGTCTGGTCGCAGGCTTTCAGCACCTCGATCGCACCATTGTTGCGGCGGACCTTGGTCGAGCCGACCTCGCCGTCGCCGCCGCCGTCCAGCCCTTGCGGCGGGCGGTTGCGATGCGAGGACAGGATGGCGCATTCCATCTTTTCGAGGAAGCGGATGGTGCGTTTGGTGCCGTCGCCGGCGCTCCATCTGCCCTTGCCGCCAGAACCTTCGCGGATGTGGAAATCCTCGAGCAGCACGGGAAAACGCAGTTCCAGCACTTCCGGGTCGGTGAGGCGCGAATTGGTCATGTGGGTGTGCACACCCGAGGTGCCGGCAAAGCCGCGGCCGGAATTCATCCGTCCGGCCGGCGAGCCCGAGCAGATCGTCTCGTAATACTGGTAACGCCTGTTGCCGAAGGTGAGGTTGTTCATCGTGCCCTGCGCATTGGCCATGGCGCCCATGGCGCCGAACAGTGCGTTGGTGACATGCTGCGAGGTCTCGACATTGCCGGCGACGACGGCGGCGGGGTAGGCGGGCTTCAGCATGCAGCCATCGGGGATGAC